>CAXTVL010000032.1:0-12171 GCA_964247515.1 uncultured Acetobacteraceae bacterium
GGTCGGCGCGCCACATGGCGCCGTCGGCGGAAAGCACGAAATCGGCCGCCAGCGCCTCGCGGTGCGCCGCCACGAAGGCTTCGAGGTGGCTGCTGCCCATCTCCTCCTCGCCTTCGATCAGGAACACGACGTTGACCGGCAACCGGCCCGCCGTCGCGAGGAACGCCTCGACCACCGCGAGCGGGATCAGCAGCGGCCCCTTGTCGTCGGACACGCCGCGCGCGTACAGCCGATCGTCGCGGACCTCGGGCGCGAAAGCCGGGCTGCGCCACTTCTCCACGGGGTCGGCCGGTTGCACGTCGTAATGGCCGTAGACCAGCACGGTGGGGGCACCCGGCGCCTGCCGCCACTCGCCCATCACCACCGGATGCCCGCCAGTCTCGCGCACCGCGACCGCCTGCAGCCCGGCCCGGCGCATCCTCCCTGCCACCCATTCGGCGGCGCTGCGGATGTCGGCGGCGTAAGCCGGGTCGGTCGAGACGCTGGGGATCGCGGCGAACGCCATCAAATCCGCCAACAGGCCCGTCTCGCGCCCGAGCGCGTGATCCTCGGCGGCGCTCACTTGCCACCGTCCACGGCGAGGGTCTGGCCGGTGATCCAGCCGGCGGCGGGATCGGCGAAGAACAGCACCGCGCGGGCGATGTCCTCCGGCGTGCCGAGCCGGCGCACCGCGATCCCGTCAAGCAGGCGGCGCTGGCCGTCCTCGCCGTAGCTGTGCCACTGCCGCTCGCTGGTCGGGTTGGACCGGACGAAGCCGGGGGCCACGCAGTTGACGGTGACGCCGAACGGGCCGAGCTCGTGCGCCAGTTGCCGCGTCAGCGCGATCTGCCCGGCCTTGGCGGTGGCGTAGGCCTGGATGCCGGTCAGGCTGATGCCGAGGCCGGCGCCGGACGAGATGGTGACGATGCGCCCGTACCCGGCCCGCTTCATCGCCGGCGCCACCGCCTGCGCCATGAAGAACGCGCTGCTGGCGTTGGCCGCCATGACGGCGTTCCAGTCGTCCTCGGACACGTCCTCGATCGGCCGCCCGACCTGGCCGCAGACGCCGCCGGCGTCGTTCACCAGCACGTCGACGCGCCCGGTCGCGGCCAGCGCCTCGGCGGCGAACGCCTGCACGGCGGCGCGGCTGGTGACGTCGACCGTGCGGGCCGTGATCGCGGTCTCGGCGATGGTCTCACACAGTCCAGCGGTGTTAATGTCGCAGCCCCAAACGCTCGCGCCAGCGGCATCGAACGATTGGGCGATGGCCCTGCCTAGACCATGGCCGGCCCCGGTCACGAGCACGGTCTGCCCGACGAAGGACGTCACAGGACCATGGCCTCTCCGTTTTCCACTAGCGCGACCTCACGGCAAACGCAGGCCAGTTCGCACCCGACCGACGGTTCAAGGACCACGAGACGAAGGCTTGCGTCCACGATGGCTGCCACTTTCGACGACATCTCCTCGTCTGAAAAATCTGGCGAGAAGTCGCTCAGGGACGCCGACCACAGCACCGCGTTTCGTATTTCCTGCTCGGAAAACGCGTGGTGGCCGGAGACGAGCAATCTTGAGACCACATTTTGCGTAAAGAAGTCGGACATCCGCAGGAAAAGCACGCCACTCAAACCGATCGTCCTTTCGAACCTGTCCCCACGCACGAAGGACAAGCGGTAAGCCGACCGAAGCCGGTCATGCTCCACGCGGAACAACGCGTCATCGTGGAACGAAGGCAGAGTCGGTCGCTTCGTTCCAGAAATCATGCTGTTGGCGACGGTCCCGTCTAGCCAAACGCCAGATCGAGCTTCACAACGATCTCGGGCGCGAGGGCAAGGGCCAATTGGTCGCCGGGGCGGCACGTGGTCGCGTCGCCGTAGCCGCCGCCTGCCGGCGCCCGGTAGACGTCGACGACCCGGCGCTTCAAGTCGACGAGCCAGAACTCGGCGATTCCTGCCCGTGCGTAGAGCGGCAGTTTCACGGTGCGGTCGAACCGGAGCGAACTGTCCGCCACTTCGACCAGCAACAGGACATCTGCCGGGCCGGGCGGCTCGCCCGTCGCATAGAAGTCGGCCCGGCGCCGCAGCACCGCCAAGTCGGGCTGCGGCTCGCTTGATCGATCGAGCCGGATGGGGTTCTGCGGCCACACGATGGCCCGACCCGCGCAGGCGATGAACAGCGCCTCGGCCAAACCGCCCACAAGGGCCGCATGGCTCTGGCCAATAGGCGCCATGTCGATCAGATCCCCGTCGATCAGCTCGATGTGGTGACTTTCGCCGAAGATGCCGGCCTCTGCCATCCGGTGATACGCGTCGACGTCCACTTTGTGCCGAGCGGGAAAGATAGCTAAATCGTCCATGGAAGCGCTCCACCGTCCGGTTGGCTATACCATGTCGCTGCCCGGGCTGGCACTCGCCCGTCACATTGCCTCAAGGCTCCCGACCGAGCAGGCGCAGCGTGTCGCGCGACAGCGGCCGCCGGCCCTCCTCGATGTCGTGGACCAGCGCCACCAGCCGCTCGCACAGGGGCGCGCGCAGGACTGCTTGCGCCGCCTCCGTCACCACCGGCCCAAGCTGCGCGTCCACCTCGGTCTTGCGGCGGCGCACCGCGAGGTCGCGCCAGATGCCGCTGTGCGACTTGGCGGAGCGGCGGTTGAACGCCACCATGGCGTCGAACGACGCGTCGGCCGCCGCCTGCGGCGCGTCCGCCACGAAGGCGGCTGGATCCCAGCCGTTGAACCCTTCCGGCCGGATGCCCTGCGCGGCGCTCACCGCCACCACCTCGCGCGCCAGCGCGGTCAGCAGCGGGCGGAACTCGGCGCTGTCCAGCACGTCGGCGATGCTGTCGTCGGTGAGGGCCGTGGCGAACAGCAGCGCGCCGTAGCCGAGCTTGCCCCACAGGAAGCCCCAGATGTTGTCGCTGGCGACGGCGTTCGGCTCCATGACCCGCGCCAGCTCGACCAGCGCCATCAGCCGGGGCGACAGCGCGCCGTCCAGCTCGCCCAGCACGAACGCGCCCCGGCCGCCGTACAGCACCCGGCCGGGCGCCAGGTAGTCGGCGCCGAAGTTGACGAACGCGCCGATGGTGCGCCGCTCGCCCACGGCCGCGGCGATCACCCGCTCGTTCAGTCCGTTCTGCAACGAGACCACCATGCCATCCTCGGCCAAATGCGGCGTCAGGGTCTCGGCGGCGGCTGCGGTGTGGTGCGCCTTGACGCACAGCAGGATGCGGCGGAACCGGCCCGTCACCTGCGCCGGCACTGACGCGCGGGCCGGCACCGAGAACGCCTCGATCGGCCCCTCGATGGCGAGGCCGCCCGCGTTCAGCGCCGCCACGTGGTCGGCGGCGCTGTCCACGAACAGCACGTCATGGCAGGCGCGGGCCAGGTAGGCGCCCACGGTGCCGCCGATGGCGCCGGCGCCCCAGACCAGGATGGTGTCGCCCGCTTCGCTCATGGTCCCGCCTCGATCCGGTCATAGCCACGCGCCCGGTATATCACCACCGACGCCGCCCAGCTCAGGACGAACACTGCCACGACGAGATAGCCGAGCACGCCGAAATTGCCGTTGAGCGAACCCACCGCGTCCCAGAACCGGCCGTGCAGGTCGAACTGGCCGCCGACCAGTCCGAGCGCCTCGACCCCGCCCACCAGCACCGCTACCAGAACGGAGACGAAGGTGATGGTCATGTTGTAATACAGCGTGCGCACCGGCTTCACGAACGCCCAGCCATAGACGCCCAGCATCAGCGCGCCGTCCGCCGTGTCGACCAGCGACATGCCGGCTGTGAACAGCGCCGGGAACACCAGGATCGACCAGATCGGCAGGCCATGCGACGCCTCGGCCGCCGAGATGCCGAGCACGCCGATCTCGGTCGCGGTGTCGAAGCCCAGGCCGAACAGCACGCCCAGCGGGTACATGTGCCAGCTCCGCCGGATGATGCGGAACAGCGGCCGGAAGATGCGCGCCAGCAGGCCGCGTCCGGACAGCAGCAGGTTGAGTTCCTCGTCGTCGACCCGCTCGCCGGCGCGGGCACGGCGGAACGCCCGGCGCACGCTCAGCAGGATGACGACGTTCATAGCGGCGATCGCCAGCAGGAACAGCGACGAGACCAGCGTGCCGACAGCGCCACCGATGCCGTGCAGCAGCTCCAGCCGGCCACGAAACGCCGCCGCGGTCGCGGCGATGGCGACGGTCGCCAGCGCCACGATGGTCGAGTGGCCGAGCGAGAAGAACAGCCCCACGCCGACCGGGCGCCGTCCCTCGCCCATCAGCTTGCGGGTGACGTTGTCGATGGCCGCGATGTGGTCGGCGTCGACGGCGTGGCGCAGGCCGAAGCCATAGGCCAGCAACGCCGTGCCGAGCAGCACCGGGTAGTCGTGGAAGGCCGCCAGCGCCCAGGCCCAGGCCGCGACGTTGGCCGCGACCAGGCCGCAGAACACCACGGCCAGCCGCCGGCGCAGCGGCACTACGGAGTCAGCCGAGCCATTGCGGGTTGTGGATGGTGCCGTCGAAATGGTGCGAGGTCTTGTAGCGCTCGGCGCGGCCTTCCTTGGCCGCGTCCGCCGTGCGCGCCAGCAGCGCGGCGCGCTGCGCGGCGGTGGGCGGCGTGAAGGTCCGCACCGCCTGCAACGCCTGTTGCAGGATCTCCATCTTGTCGATGCCGGTGATCTGGATGCTGACCGGCAGGCCCATCGGGTATTGCAGCAGCTCGATAGGGCTGGCGACGCCGCTGTCCAGGATGAACGGATCGCCGAACGCCTTCATGCCCAGCACGCCGGTGCCGTGCGCCAGCGCCACCGGCAGCACGCCCTGCTCGAAGCTGTCGAAATGCGCGTCCATGACGTTGAGCGGCATCTGCACGGTGTCGAAGTGGAACTGGTGCTGGTCGGCGACCTCGAACATGTGCTTGTGGATGGCCGGGCTCTTGTGGCCGGTGAAGCCGATGTAGCGCAGCTTGCCCTGCTCGCGCGCCCGCAGCACCGCCTCCAGCGCGCCGCCCGGCGCGAACACCCGCTCCGGATCGTCCATGCGGATGATCTCGTGGAACTGCAACAGGTCGAGGTGGTCGGTCTGCAACCGCTTCAGCGACTGCTCGATCTGGGTCGTCGCGGCGCTCGCGGTGCGGCCGTCGATCTTGGTCATCAGGAAGGTGCGCGCGCGATAGCCGCCGGACGCCAGCGCGCGGCCCAGCCTGACCTCGCTCTCGCCCTCGTTGTAGTCCCAGCAATTGTCGCAGAAGTTGATGCCGGCATCGAGGCTCGCGTGGACGATGCGCTCCGCCTCGGCGGCGGTCGGGCCGCCCGGCTTGGCCAGGTGGAAGCCGCCGAGGCCCACCAGCGACACGAACTCGCCGGTGCGGCCGAGGGCGCGGTACTTCATGCCGGGATGGGTGGGGATCTTGGACGTCACCGGCCCGGTCGACTGCACGACCCCTTGCACGCTCTGCTGCGCCCGCGTGCCGGTGGCGACGCTCGCCGCCGCGACACCGATCGCCGTGGCCTTGAGCAAATCGCGTCGTTCCATGAGGCTTCTCCCGTTCTAGCGCGCGCCGAGCACGCGCATGGCGGCGCACGCCGCGCCGTAGCCGTTGTCGATGTTGACGGTGACGATGCCCGGCGCGCAACTGGCCAGGATCGCGTGCAGCGCCGCCTGCCCGCCGGCCGCGACGCCGTAGCCGACCGAGGTCGGCACCGCGACGATGACGGCCGGCACCAGGCCGCCGATGACGCTGGGCAGCGCCGCGTCCATGCCGGCGGCGACGATCAGCACCGGCATGGCGCGCAATTCGTCGATCCGGCGCATCAGCCGCCACAACCCGGCCACGCCCACGTCCATGACCGCCAGTGCCGCGTGCCCGCTGAACCGCAAGGTACGCACCGCCTCGCGCGCCACCGGCACGTCGGAAGTGCCGGCGGTGACGACGGCGATGCGCGCCTCGCCGTCCGGGACGGCCGGCGCCCCGGAATAGGCGGTACGCGATACCGGGTCGTAGTCGAGCTCGGCCCGCCACGTCGCGGGCAACGCCGCGAAACGCTCGGGGTCGAGCCGGGTCAGCAGCATCGGCTGCCTCGCGTGATCGAGGATCGCGGCGACCTGCTCGACCGACTTGCCGGCGCAGAACACCGCCTCGCCGAACCCCAGGCGCTGCTGGCGCGCCTCGTCGAGCACGAACTCCTCGTTCATGCCGCCGGCCGCAGGAAGGCGCTGCCGTTGCGGTACGGCGCGAACGTCACGCCTGGCGTGCCTTGCGCCGAGAGCCGCGCCGCCAGCCGGGCCGCGCGGTCCGCGTCGAGCGTCGCCAACGTCGCCGCGTCCAGCTCGATGACGACGCCGCTGGCCCGCACCCGGCAACGCACCGTGCGCGGCGCCAGTTCGGCCGCGACCAGCCGCTCCGCCGCATGGACCATCGCCAGCATCGGCGGCTCGATGCGGATGCCGGTCTCGATGCGGCTCGACAGGCACGGAGCCGACGGCAACTCGGCCAGGGCACCCAGCCCGAGCTCGGCCGCCAGCGCCCGCACCGCGCGCTTGTCGATGCCGGCCTCGACGAACGGGTGGCGGACGCCGTGCCGCTCCGCCGCCTGCAGGCCAGGGCGGTACTCGCCGAGGTCGTCGGTGTTGGTGCCGGACAGGATAGTGCGCGTGGTGCGTGCCGCCACCGCGCCGTACAGGTTGGTCTTGCAGTAGAAGCAGCGGTTGGCCGGGTTGGCGCGATACGCTGGATCGTCGAACTCGCCGGCGTCGAACACGTCGAGCGCCCAGCCCTGCGCCGCCGCCAGCGCGCGGGTGCGCTCGGTCGCCTCCGCCGGCACCGCGGGCGAGGTCGCGTGGTGCATCGTGACCCGCGCGCCCAAGGCGCGATGGCAGGCGGTCGCGAGGGTCAGGCTGTCGATGCCGCCGCTCACGGCCACCGCCGCGTCCGCCAAGCTCGCCAGTGTCTCGGTCAATCGTGGTCCAGCGTTCATGCCGTCTCCGCCTCGCCTTCCGCCCTGCGCCGCAGCCGCGTGCGCGCCGCGTGGCCGGGCAACGCGCGCAGGTCGTCCGCCTCGGCCTTGCCGGTCACGCCGTCCGGGCGCTCGACCAGCTTCACCCGCACGTCATGCCCGTCCGCCACCACGGTCGCGACCCGCCGCGGCAGCGCCCGGCCCTGCACCAGATGCGTGCGCAGGCCGATCGTCGTGGTCTCGCCAAAGCAGCCCGCCACCACCGCGCCGAGCGCGTCCGGCCGGGCCAGCACCTGCACGTGCGCCGCGAGCCGGCCTTTCTTGCCGAACGCCGGCATCTGGACCACGTCATGCACGCCGTCCATCGCCCGGACCCGCTCCAGCCCGGCCGCCAGGTCCTCGCCCGATTGGTCGTCCACTTCGAAGCTGATCACGGCGAGCTCGCGATGCCCATGTGCCTCCGAGGCCAGTTCCGGCGCGGCCGTGGTGTCCAACACCAGAACCCGCAGGCAGTTGCTGATACCCGGCAGTCGCCGGCTGCCGAAGCCGAAGCCGGACTGCCGCAGCGTCCCCGCCGGCCGCGTCGCTCCCGACGCTCCCGACGCGCCGAGGGGGCGCAGGATCGCCGCCCCGGGCGGCGTCACCCGCTCGCCGGGCACGCCGTCAGCGTGGGGCGCAAACCCTTCCAGCAGCAGCGCCGTCGCCGGCGCCGGGACCGGCATCGGGCCGTGCGCGGTCCGCACCTGGCCGCCGCCCAGCGGCAGCGCGGCCACGCTCCAGGTCGCCGGCCCGATGGCCGCGATCAGCCAGCCAGCGGCCACGATGTCGGCCAGCGAGTCGGCGGCCCCGACCTCATGGAACGCGACCCGCTCGGGATCGACGCCGTGGACGCGCGCTTCGGCCTCGGCCAGCACGGTGAAGATTCCGATGGCATGACGCCGCGCTTCGGCCGGCAAGCCCGATGCCACGATCCTCCCCCGGAGCTCCGCCCAATGGGTGTGGCCATGGCGGTGGCCGCCAGGCGCCGGCGCGTCGACCGCGAAGCGCTTGCCGGTCAGCGTGCGGTCGTCGTGGTCGAGCAGCCGGCAGGCGACATCCGCCACCGACTGCGCCGCCGCGATGGTGGCGTCGCGATGCTCCGGGAAGGCGTCGAGCATGGCGGCCACGAACATGTCGCCCGCCACACCGCCGAGCGGATCGAGGTGGAAGTGGCGCATCCGTGCTGGGACCCTCGTCAGTGTCGGCGCTTAACGCGGCCGGGCGCCTGGCAGTTACCGCCGCCTGGCGATTTCTCGCGAGAAGCACGCCCGGCCGCTACGCTGCTCCGCCCTACTCCAGTCTGAGCTGCTCCGGCCGCCATGCCACCAGGCGCCGCTCGGCAAGCGTCAGCAACCCCTCCGCCGCCAGGGCCACGATTGCCACCAGGATCATCGCCGCGAACACGCCGTTGCTGTCGAACGAGCCCTGGGCGGTGGCGATCAGCAGGCCCATGCCGCGTCGCGCGCCCAGGAACTCGCCCACGATCGCCCCGATCAGCGCGAAGCCGAAGCTCACATGCAGACTGGCCAAGATCCACGACAACGCCGAGGGGATCACCACGTGGCGCGTCACCTGCCAGTGGGTCGCCCCCAGGATGCGGGCGTTGGCGATGATGTTGCCGTCGGCCTCGCGCACGCCCTGGAAGGCGTTGCCGAACACCACGAAGAACACCATCACCACCGCCAGCGCCACCTTCGACCACAGGCCCAGGCCCAGCGAGACGATGAAGATCGAGCCCAGCACCACACGCGGGATCGAGTTGCCGACCTTGATGTAGATCGAGAAGATGTCGGCGAGCAGCGGGTTGCGGCCGAGCCCGATGCCGCAGACGACGCCAAGCGCCGCGCCGATCAGGAAGCCGAGGCCGGCCTCGTACATCGTGACCCAGACTTGCACCCACAGCGGCCCGATCGAGGTGCCCTCGACGGTCCAGGTATACAGCCGCACGGCGATGCCGCTCGGCTGGCCGAAGAAGAACGGGTCGAGCCAGCCCAGCCACACCGCGCCCTCCCAGCCGCCCAGGATCGCCACCAGCACCAGCACGCGCATGGCGAGCACGAACCGCCGACGGCGGCGCATCCGGGCCGCCAGCGTCGCGTCGCGCCGGACCGGGGGCGCGACCAGGGCGGTCTCGCTCATGCCGCGCGCGCCTTCATCACTTCCTCGCGCAGGTCGTCGGACAGTTGCTTGGCGATGGCGATGAACCGCGGCTCGTAGCGCAGCTCGGCGATCGGGCGCGGGCGCGGGATGTCGATGGCATAGACCGACTTCACCCGCGCCGGGCGCGCCGTCAGCACCGCCACCCGGTCGGCCAGCAGGATCGCCTCGTCGAGGTCGTGGGTCACGAACAACACGGCGGCGCGGTTCTGCGCCCACAGCGCGAGCAGCTCCTCCTGCATCAGCTCGCGGGTCTGCACGTCGAGCGCCGAGAACGGCTCGTCCATCAGCAGCACCTCGGGGCCATTGATGAAGGTCTGCGCCAAGGCCACCCGCTTGCGCATCCCGCCCGAGAGCTGGTGCGGGTGGGCGCGCTCGAACGCCGCCAGGCCCACGCGGCCGAGCCAGTCGCGGGCACGCGTGGTCGCGAGCGCGCGCGCCTCGCCGCGGAAGCTCGGGCCGGCGGTGACGTTGCCCAGCACGGTGCGCCACGGCAGCAGCGCGTCGTGCTGGAACACGAAGCCCACGCGCCGGTCGATGCCGGCGACCTGCTTGCCGAACAACTCGACCCGTCCCGCCTGCGGCTCCGCGAGGCCCGCGACCAGGCCGAGCGTGGTCGACTTGCCGCAGCCGGTCGGCCCCACGATGGCGCAGAACTCGCCCGGCGCCACGTCGAGGTCGAACCCTTCCAAGGCGCTCAGCCAGCCGCCGTCCGGCGTCGCGAACCGCCGCGCGACACCGCCCAGGTGGATGGCGGCCAGGCCCGGCATGGCGCCGGCGTCCACCTTACCGAGCCTTCTTGGCGAACTCGGTGGTGTAGGTCTGCGCGATGTCGACGGTCTTGCCCTTGAGCGTGGGCGAGAAGGCGCTCAGCACCTCGAGCACCGTGGCCGGGCCGTCGGCGGGCATGATGCCGTCGGGCGTGAACATCGCCTTGCCGGCGTCCATCGCGCGGACGTATTGCGCCTCGCTGCCGGCGTAGTAGTCGTGCGGCAGCTTGGCCGCGATCTCGGCGCCGCTGTGGCCGGCGATCCATTTCAGCGTCTTGACGAAGGCGTTGGCCAGCTTCTGCGCGATCTCCGGGTGCTTGTGGACGTACGCGGTCGACATGTACAGGCACGCCGCCGGGTAGGTGCCACCCAACGCGGCGCGGGTGGCGGCCTCGGTGCGCATGTCGACCAACACGCGCGCCAGCCCGGTGTCGACGGCGCGCGAGACGGTCGGCTCGGTGGTCATGCCGCCGTCGATGGCACCCTGCTTCAACGCCGCGAGGAACGTGCCCCCGGCGCCGACCGCGATCGAATGCACCGCGCTGACCGGCAGGCCGTTGCGCACCGTCATGTACTGGGTGAGGAAGTTGGTGGACGAGCCGAGGCCGGTGACGCCGAGCGAGGCGCCCTTGAGGTCGGCGAACGACTTGACGCGGTCGGCGATGCGGGCGCTGACCAGCTCGACCTCGCCTGGGGCGCGGCTGAACTGGACGATGCTCATGGCGTGCTTGCCCTTGCTGGCGAGGTCGACGGTGTGGTCGTAGAACCCGACCACGCCTTCCACTTCCCCGGCCACCAGCGCGTCCGCGCCCTCGACCCCGGCCTGCTCGTCCACCAGCTCGACTTCGAGACCCTGCTCCTTGTAGTAACCCAGCATCTCAGCGAGCTTGGCCGGCAGGTAGATCTGCTTCTCGAGGCCGCCGACGTTCAGCGTGATCCTTTGCGCGCTGGCGGCGACCGGCAGAGCCAGCGCGGTGGCGGCGAGCAGCATGGTGCGGAGCATGGCGGCGTTCCCCTGGTTCGTTGCCGTGAAGGCTAGAACGACCAGGGGCGCCTCGCCAGCGGTTCAGCGCGCCTGTTGGATCGCCGACAAAATCCAGCGGCCACCAGGCGCGCGCAGGAAAGTCCAGATCTCCGTTGCGGTGACGCGCTCGTTCGGACTGCCATCGACCACGCGCCCGCCGCCGTCGCGGGTCACGTCGGTCATCGAGAACCGCATCGCGACCGTCGCGTAGTCGCGGCCGCTCTCGGACCAGGCCTCCGATAGGTCGCCCTGCTCCAGCCGCACGTCGCTCACCACGTTGCGCACGCCGCGGCTGGTCTGCTCGCCCAATTGCTCGGCGAAGTAGCTGGCCATCTCCGGGGTCGCGACATTTCGCAGGGTGTCGAGGTCGTGCGCCGACCACGCCGCCTGCACCGCGTGCAGCAACTGATCGAACGCCTGGAAGTCGGCCTCGCCCAATCGCAGCGGCGGCGCGCTGGGTGCGGCGCGGCCGGTGCCGGGGCGAGGGGCGGCGCCGGGCATCGACATGCGCGGGAACATGCCCCCGCCCGCCACCGCCGGTTGCCGGGTCACGAACAGCCGCCACAGGAAGCGGCCCAGCATGACCAGCAGGAACAGTTGCAGCAGCAGCCCGAGGAAGCTGGCGCCGCCGGACAGGCCGCCGAACATGCCGTGGCCGAACAACATGCCGCCGATGCCCGCACCGATCAGCCCGCCCATCAGGCCGGAGCTGAACGCCGAGCGCCCGCCAAAGCCACCACCGCCATAGGCCGGGGCACTGGGCGCGAACGACGGCGCCGGCTGCGGCGTCATGCTGCGCTGGAACGGCGCCGCGTATGACGGCGCGGTGCGGGTCGGCGGCGGCATCGAGAAGCTGCGCATCCCGCGGCTGCCCATCGACAGACCGCCGGCGGCGCGCGCCCAGGCGTCGCCCGGGGCCGCCGCGGCGGCGAGCGAGAGCAGGATGGTGGAGAGCAGCAAGGCGCGGCGCATGACACCAAGGTCCGGATACGGTTGCCTGGCGTATATTGTGCGTCAGGCCGCGCGTTTCACGAGGCCGCTACGAGCCCGCCATGGTCAGGCCCTCGACCCGCAAGGTTGGCGCGTCGGTGCCGCGGCGGAAGCGCAAATCGCTGGCCGGGACCAGATGCGCGAACATCTCGACCAAGTTGCCTGCAATGGTGATCTCGGCCACCGGCTCGGCGATGGCGCCGTCGCGGATCATGAACCCGGCCGCACCCCGGCTGTAGTCGCCGGTGATGCCGTTCACCCCCATGCCGATC
>CAXTVL010000032.1:12181-13128 GCA_964247515.1 uncultured Acetobacteraceae bacterium
GCCGGGGCCCGGGGGCGGGGGGTGGGGGGCGGGGCTGCCACCCCCCGGGGGGGCGCCGCGGCTGTAGTCGCCGGTCAGGCCGTTGATGCCCATGCCGATCAGCTCGGTCACGTACAGCCCGAGCTTGATGTCGGCCATCAGCTCGGCCGGGCTCATCGCCCCCGGCCGCAGGAACAGGTTGGTTGCGGACGGCGACGGCGGCCCGCCGGTGCCGCGGCTGGCGCTGCCGGTGCTGGACAGGCCCAACTGCCGGGCGCTGCGGGTGTCGAGCAGCCAGGTTTGCAACACGCCGTCCTCGACCAGCGCGCGGGTCGCGGTCGGCAGGCCCTCGCCGTCGAACGGGCGCGAGCGCGGGCCGCGCACCCGGCGCGGGTCGTCGACGATGTCGATGCCGGGCGCGAAGACGCGGCTCCCCATGCGCTCCTTGAGGAAGCTGGTGCCGCGCGCGACGGAGGCGCCGTTGATCGCCCCCGACAAGTGCCCGAGCATCGAGGAGGCGACGCGCGGGTCGTACACCACCGGCAGCTTGGCGGTGGCCGGCCGGCCGGGGTTCATGCGCGCCACCGCCTTCTCGCCGGCGACGCGGCCGATCGCCTCGGCGTCCTCCAGCTCGGACAGGTGCGAGGCGCTGGAATAATCGTAGTCGCGCTGCATGTCGGTGCCGGTGCCGGCCAGGGCGGTCGCGGACACCGAGTGGCTGCTGCGGCGATAGCGGCCGGCGAAGCCCGCCGACGTCACCAGCACGATCTCGCTGCGCCCGAAGCCGGCGCTGGCACCCTCGGAGTTGGTGACGCCATGGACGGCGCGCGCGGCGTCCTCCGCCAGCCGGGCGCGGGCGATCAGGGCCTCGGCGTCCGGTTGCGCGTCGTCCCCCAGGTCGAGTGCCGCGATGTCCGCGGCGTCGGGCGCGCGGGCGTCCAGGGCCAGCCCCGCGGGAGGGTGCAGCC
>CAXTVL010000032.1:13138-14423 GCA_964247515.1 uncultured Acetobacteraceae bacterium
GCGTACGGGTCCTCCGGCACCACGCGCGCCATCGCCACCGCGCGCTCGGCCAGCAGCTTGAAGCCGTTCGGGTCGAGGGCGGTGGACGACACCATGGCCGAGCGCCGGCCCACGAACACCCGCAGGCCGAGGTCGCGCCCCTCCTCCTGCTCCAGGTGCTCCACGGCGCCGAGCCGCAGCGACACCGACAGCGATGTGCCGGACGCCAGCACCGCGTCCGCGGCGTCGGCCCCGGCGGCGCGGGCCTGCTTGATGAGGTCGGTCAGCGCGTCCTGGAAGTCGATCATGCCGCGAGCCGCCGGCCGATGGCGGACAGGCTGGGCACATGCCCGGCCGGCCCCATCGCCGCCAAGGTGGGTGCCGCGCGGAACAGTTGCGCCGCCGCGTCCTGCACCTCCGTGGCGGTCACGGCGTTGATGCGCGCCACCGTCTCGGCGGTCGGGATCACCCGGCCGAACACCTGGATCTGCCGCGCCAGTTGCTCGCAGCGGCTGCCGGTGCTCTCCAGCGACATCAGCAGCCCGGCCTTGACCTGCGCCCGCGCCCGGCCGAGCTCGGCCTCGTTGACCTCCAACTGGACTTTTTGCAGCTCGTCCAGCGTCACCGGCACCAGCTCCGCCGCCTCGCTCTCGCCGGTGCCGGCGTAGATGCCGAACAAGCCGCCATCCATCGCGGGCGCGGTGAACGAGTAGATCGAGTAGACCAGCCCGCGCCGCTCGCGGATCTCCTGGAACAGCCGCGACGACATGCCGCCGCCAAGCAGGGTCGAGAGCAGCATGGTCGGGTAGAACGCCGGGTCGGCATAGGCCACCGAGGGGAAGCCCAGCACGATGTGCACCTGGTCGAGGTCGCGCGCCTCGCGGAACTCGCCGCCGGCGTAGACGCCCGCGACCGCGCCCAAGGCGGGCGTGCTCGGAAGGTCGGCGAAGTGGCGGCCGACCAGCTCCACGATCTCGTCGTGGCGCAGATTGCCGGCGGCGGCGATTGTGGTGTTGGCGTTGGTGTAGTGGCGGCGCATGTAGCCGGTCAGCGTGTCGCGCGGCATCTCGCGGATGCGCGCCTCGGTGCCGAGCGTGGGTCGGCCCATCGGCTGCCCGGGGTAGGCGGTTTCCTGGAAGTGGTCGAACACGATGTCGTCCGGGGTGTCGTTCGCCTGGCCGATCTCCTGCAGGATGACGCCGCGCTCGCGCTCCATCTCGTCCGGGTCGAACGAGGAATGGGTCAGGATGTCGCCGATGATGTCGGCGCCCAGCGCGGTGTCCTCCTTCAGCACCTTCACGTAGTA
>CAXTVL010000033.1:0-13654 GCA_964247515.1 uncultured Acetobacteraceae bacterium
AACCAGGCGTTGACCCAGAAGGTCGAGGAGTTGCAGCAATACCGCAGCGAGTTCTTCGGTCAGTTGCGGCAGGTGCTGGCCAACCAGCCCGGCGTGCAGGTCGTGGGCGACCGCTTCGTGTTCCAGAGCGAGGTGCTGTTCCCGCCCGGCAAGCCCGACCTGTCGGCGAGCGGGCTGCAGCAGATCAAGGAGCTGGCGCAGACGCTGAAGGACCTGGCGAAGCGCATCCCACCTTCGGTCAACTGGCTGCTGCGCGTGGACGGCCACGCCGACCGGCAATCGGTCGAGGGCACGCAGTACCCGACCAACTGGGATCTCTCTGCGGCACGGGCGATCAAGGTGGTGCAGCTCCTCGCTGCCGAGGGCGTGCCGGCCAACCGTCTCGCCGCCACGGCGTTCGGCGACAACCAGCCGCTCGACCTGGCGAACACGCCCGCTGCCTACGCCCGCAACCGGCGCATCGAGATACGGCTGACCGACCGCTGAGCGCCGTGGGCACGCCTCGCTCGCTCTCCGCCAGCCCGCCCGTCCGTCACACCGGCCGATACAGCGACAGCTTCAAGGCGGGATCCTCATTGGCCTGAAACGTCGCGTAAGCGAAGCGAAGCTGGCCGCGCTCGGGGTGACACAGTGATTTTTCGCCGCCCGCCGCCCCGCCCACGTCGTGCGCCCTCCACCAGCCCGTAAATTCCGGGCAGCCGTCCCGCAGGCGGCGCAGCAGGTCGCCGAATGCGGGATCGTGCGCCCACACATCGTGCGTGGCGCGAAACTGCGCCACCATTCGCCGTGCCTGCTCGGCCCAACCGGCGGCGAACAGGCGGCGGGCAGCGGGGTTGGTCAACACGTAGAGCAGGATGTTGCGGTCCGCCTCGGCGAGCCGGCCGAGATCGGTGAAGATTTTGGCGGCCGCCGCGTTCCAGGCCAGGATGTCCCAGCGGCGCCCGGTCAAGTAGGCGGGCTGGTCCAGGTTCTCGACCAGGCGACGCAGCGTCGCTGGCACGCTCTCGCGACGGAACGCGCGGCCAACGGCGTGGCGCGCCAGCGTTCGCAGATGGGCATGTTCCACTCGGGTGAGACGCAGCGCGCGGGCCAGGGCGTCGATCGTGGTGACGGAGGGGCTGACGTCGCGCCCCTGTTCCAGGCGGACATACCAATCGACCCCGATGCCGGCCAGCGCCGCCACTTCCTCGCGGCGCAGGCCAGGAGTGCGGCGCCGCCGTCCCTGCGCCAGTCCCAGCGCGTTCGGGGTGAGCTTTTCGCGCCGCGAGCGAAGGAAGTCGCCGAACTCGCTTCGGCTCGGGTCGGCCATGGCCTGCATCTCTCTCCCAGACAGGCAGTGCTCGGTCCCAGGATAATGCCAGGCCTGCATGGCGGCGGACAGCCTGCGACGATGCCGCGTCCGCAAGCGTGGAGTGACCATGAAAGCTGCAATCCTGAGGGCGTTCGGATCGCCGCTCGCGATCGAGGCCCTGCCCGACCCAGTCCTCGGCACCGGGGAGGTGATCGTCGACGTCGTGGCAGCGCCGGTCCTGCCCTATGCGGACGAGGTTTTCAGCGGCGCCCGGAAATACCCGCTGGAGCTGCCGGTCGTGCCCGGATGCGGAGCCATCGGGCGGGTGCGCGCCACCGGGCCGGACGCCACCCGTCTTACGGCCGGCGACTGGGTGGTCTGCGATCCCACGGTGCGCTCGCGCGACGACGCCCTGGCTCCCGACATCACGCTGCAGGGCTGGAGTTCGCGCGGCGAGGGCGGCTTGCGCCTGTCACGGCATTTCCACGATGGTCCGTTCGCCGAACGGATCATCGTGCCGACCGAGAACGCAATCCGGATCGGCGCGATCGAGGCGGCGGACGCAGCGGAATGGTGCGCGCTGAACACTCTGCTGGTGCCGTACGGCGGCCTGCTCGCGGCCAACTTCCAAGCCGGCGAGACCCTGTTGCTGAGCGGCGCCACCGGCAATTTCGGCAGCGCCGGGGTTGCGGTGGCCATGGCGATGGGAGCCGGCTGCGTCGTGGCGCCGGGTCGGAACGAGGCGGTGCTCGCCGACCTGGCACGGCGCTTCGGCCCGCGCCTGCGGCCGGTGCGACTGTCCGGCGACGAGGCCGAGGACCGCGCGCGGATGCGAAAGGCGGCGCCCGGCCCGATCGACTGTGTGCTGGACATCCTGCCGCCCAACGCTGGAGCCGCCGTGGCGCGGGCCGCCATCATGACAGTCCGACCATACGGGCGGGTCGTGCTGATGGGCGGTGTCGGGATGCTGGGCGGCCCAGGCCTCGACCTGCCTTACCCGTGGATCATGCGCGACTGCATCACCATCCACGGCCAATGGATGTATCCGGCCAATGCCGCTGTCCGGATGGCCGGGATGATCCGGTCAGGCGTGCTCGATTTAAGCCATTACGCCGTGACCGAGTTCGCCCTGGACGACGCCAACGAGGCCGTGGCTCACGCCGCCGCCAATGCCGGCCCGTTCAAGCTGACGGTGCTGCGGATCAGCCCTGGCGCGCCTTGAAGCGGGGGTTCTTCTTGTTGATGACGAACACCCGGCCGTGGCGGCGCACCACGCGGCAGTTCTTGTCACGGGCCTTGGCCGACTTCAGGCTGTTGCGGATCTTCACTTGAGGGACCTTTCGAGGCGCGCGGCGCGGTGGCGGTGGGATGGCGGGGCCTACCGAGGGCGGCGGCCGCTGTCAACGTGGCTACCGTTCGACCACCAGGTCGCTCAGCGGGCGCGAGCAGCACAGCAGGACCATGCCGGCATCGATCTCGCGCTGACGGATGCCGCCGGCGTGACGCATGTCGACCTGGCCCGAGACCAGGCGGCTCTTGCAGGTGCCGCACATGCCCTTGGTGCAGGAACTCGGCAACCGCATCCCCGCCGCCTTCGCGGCGTCGAGCACGAAGGTCGCGGGGCCGCAATCGACGCTGCGGCCGCTCTTGGTGAACTGCACGCTGAAGCTGGCCGGGACTGCCGCCTCGGCCGCGACCTCCGGCTCGGCGGCAGACAGCGTCGCGAAGTCGAAGCTCTCCTCGTGATAGCGCATTCGGTCGAACCCGGCCTCGTCCAGCATCGCCCGCACCGCCGCCATGTATGGCGCCGGGCCGCAGCAGAACACGCGTCGCTCCAGCAGGTCGGGAGCCACCAGCCGCAACATCGGCAGCGACAACCGGCCGCGATGGCCGACCCAGGGCTCGTGCGGCGCGTCCGCCTCGCACACCGAGACCGCTCGGAACCCCGGCCGCTGCGCCAGGATGTCGAGCTCGCGGCGGAAGATGATGTCGGCCGGCGTGCGCGCGCTGTGGACGAACACCACGTCAGGCCCTTCGCCGAGGTCGTGGATGGTGCGCGCCATGCTCATCAGCGGTGTCACACCGGAGCCGCCCGAGAGGAACAGGTATTTCGGCTCCGGGTGCAGCGCGAAGCTGAAATCGCCGATCGGCCCCGCGACCGGCACCCGCGTGCCGGGCTTCATGCGGGCGTGCAGCCAGGGCGACACCACGCCGCCCGGCGTGCGCTTGACGGTGATCGCCAGCCGGTCGGGGCGGGTCGGCGGGCTCGCGATGGTGTAGCAGCGCGGCACGTCGCGGCCGTCCACCGGGAAGGTGAAGGTCAGGAACTGCCCCGGCTGGAAGGCGAACCGGCGCGGCGGGTCGGCGGCGAACACGAACGTCTTGACGTCCGGCGCCTCGTCGCGGACGGCGACGCAGACCAGCGTGTCGTCCTGCTCCGGGTCCCAAACGGAGACGCTCATGCCGCCCAGTCCTGCCTGGCTTGGAGCAGCAGCGCCTGGGCGTAGGCGGCGAAGCTGCGCCACACCTCGACATGCCAGGCGAGTGGGCCGGTGCGCCACAGCACGACCGGCGCCTTGCCGAACACGGTGCGCGTGCAGGCGCCGACCTCGAACCGTGCCAAGTCGAGTGGGCAGCCGGCCGCGAGCGTCGCCTCGGCGCCCTGCCCGGTCAGCACCAGCCCGACCTGGCGCGCGCCGATGCCGACCAGGGCGTGCGGCAGCCCGGTGATGGTCGGCATTGCGGTGCCGTCCGGTCCCAGCAACAGGACCTCGTCCGGGCCGAGCCAGAGCGCGTGGCGGTCGCCGCGGCCGAACGCGCGCAGCATTTCGGGGACGGCGGTGCCGAACGCGGCGCAGCCTGCCGCCAGGGCGTCGGGCGCGCCGCGTAGGCTGAACCGCGCCATCGGCGGCGACGGCATCAGCTCAGCCATTCAAAAGCGCCCCCTCGGGATCGTGGAACACTGGCGCCACCACGCGCACCGGGATGCTGCGGCCCGGCATCGGCACGTGCAGCGTGCTCCCGATCCGTGCCCGACCGCCACGCACCATGGCGAGTGCGATCGAGCGGTCCAGGGCGGGACTCATGTAGGCGGAAGTGACGTGGCCGAGCATGGTCATCGGCACCGGCTGCGCCGGGTCGGCGACGATTTGCGCCCCCTCGTCCAGCACCGTCACCGGGTCCTCGGTCAGCAGGCCGACCAACTGCTTGCGGTCGGGCCGCGCCATCGCCGGGCGCGACAGCGAGCGCTTGCCCACGAAGTCGTTCTTGCCGCGTCCGATCGCCCAGCCGAGGCCGACATCGGCCGGCGTCGCGGTGCCGTCGGTCTCCTGGCCCACGATGATGTAGCCCTTCTCGGCGCGCATGACGTGCATCGCCTCGGTGCCGTACGGCACCGCCCCGGCGGAGAGCGCCGCGTCCCACACCGCCGGGCCGTGCGGCGCCGGCACGTTCAGCTCGAAGCCCAGCTCGCCGGTGAAACTGACCCGGAACACCCGGCCGGGGACACCCAGCACGCGCGCCTCGCGCACGCTCATGTGCGGCATGGCGAGGTCGGCGTCGGTCAGCCCGGCCACCACCTCGCGCGCCCGCGGCCCCTGCACCGCGACCGTCGCGAACTGCTCGGTGATCGAGGTCAGCCAGCAGGCGACGTCGAGGAACTCGGTTTGCAAATAGTCCTCCATCACCGTGAGCACGCGCGCGGCGCCGCCGGTGGTGGTGGTGACGTGGAAGCGGTCGGGGGCGAGGCGGGCCACGATGCCGTCGTCGAGCACGAAGCCGTCCTCGCGCAGCATCACCGCGTAGCGGCAGCGGCCGACCGCGAGCTTGGCGAAGCTGTTGACGTAGAGCCGCTCCAGGAACGTCGCGGCGTCCGGCCCCACCACCTCGATCTTGCCCAGCGTCGAGGCGTCGAACGCGCCGGCGCCGGCGCGGGTCGCCTTGCCCTCGCGACGCCCGGCGGCGTGCATGTCCTCGCGGCCCCGCGGGCAGTAGCGGGCGCGCTTCCACTGGCCCACGTCCTCGAACACCGCGCCCAGCGCCGCCGCGCGGTCGTGGATCGGGGTGGTGCGCACCGGGTCGAACAGCGCGCCGCGCGAGGCGCCGGCCAGCACGCCGAAGCTCACCGGCGTGTACGGCATCCGGAACGTGGTGTGGCCGACGGCGGGCGGCTCGACGCCGAGTGCCCCGGCCACGATGCCGAGCGCGTTCAGGTTCGAGGTCTTGCCCTGATCGGTCGCCATGCCGGTGGTGGTGTAGCGCTTGACGTGCTCGACCGAGCGGAACCCCTCGCGCGCCGCCAGCAGCAGGTCCTTCGCGGTGACGTCGTTCTGGAAATCGATGAACGCCTTGCCCGACGGCGCGTGCGGCCCGGGGGCGGTCGGCGTCATGGCCGCGTGGCCGGTGGCGATGCCGTGGCGCGGCTCGCCGCCGGCGGCGTAACCGCTCTCCAATACCGAAGCGAGGTCGAACACGCCGGCACAGGCCCCGGCGCAGCGCGTGTTCTCGGCTGGCTGCGCGGGCAGGAACGCGCCCGATGGTGCGTCGTGCGCCAGCTTGCCGCGCGACTGGCTGAACAAATGCACGCTGGGCACGAACCCCGCCCCCATCAGCAGCAGGTCGCAGGCGACGGTCTCGCCGCCCGACAGCTTGGCCCGCGACACGCGCAGGCCGCCGGAGGTGCCGGCGATGGTGGCGCCCGCGTGCAGCGCGATGCCGGCGGCACGCGCCTGCGCCGGCAACGGGCCGTCGACCGACGCACGGGTGTCGGCGACCGTGACCGTGGCTCCGGCCGAGCGCAACGCGAGTGCCGCGGCGTAGGCACTGTCGTGCGAGGCCGCGACCAGCACCCGCTCGCCGGCGCGCACCGCGTAGCGTTCGAGGTAGGTGCGCGCGGCGTCGGCCAGCATGACGCCCGGCCGGTCGTTGCCGGGGAACACCAGCGGCCGCTCGATGGCGCCGGTCGCCAGCACCACGGTCGCGGCGCGGACCTGCCACAGCCGCTCGCGCGGGCCGTCGCCGACATCGGCCAGGTGGTCGGTGCGGCGCTCGACCAGGCCCAGCATGTTGTGCGGGAAGTAGCCGAACGCGGTGGTGCGGGGCAGCAGCGTGACCCCGGCCTGCGCCAGCGCCGCCAGGCTGTCGGCGAGCCAGGCGGCGGCGGGCCGGCCCTCGACCGTGGCCCCGTCGGGCGCCAGCAGGCTGCCGCCCATCTCGTTCTGCTCGTCGCACAGGATCACTCGCCCGCCGGTGCCCGCCGCCGCCAATGCCGCCGCCAGGCCAGCGGGACCGGCGCCCACGACGAGGACTTCGCAATGCGCGAAGCGCGAGGCGTAATGGTCTGGATCGGGACTGCTGGGCGCGCGGCCCAGGCCGGCGGCGCGGCGGATCGCCGGCTCGTAGACGCGGTGCCACCAGGAGCGCGGCCACATGAACGTCTTGTAGTAGAACCCGGCCGGCAGCAGCGGCGACACCAGCCCGGCCAGCGCGCCGGTATCGAAGCGCAGCGAGGGCGAGCGGTTCTGGCTGGTGGCGGCAAGGCCGTCGTACAGCTCGACCGTGGTGGCGCGCAGATTGGGCGTATCGCGGACCGAGACCAGGGCGTTCGGCTCGTCGGCGCCGGCGGTCATGATCCCACGCGGGCGGTGGTACTTGAAGCTGCGGCCGGTCAAGTGGACGCCGTTGGCCAGCAGCGCCGAGGCCAGGGTATCACCGGCGAACCCTGTATACGGGCGGCCGTCGAAGCTGAACCGCAGCTTGCGCGTGCGGTCGATGCGGCCGCCGGACGCGAGGCGGGTCATGGGCGCGGCTCCCCTGCCTTGTAGACCGCGACGAACTGGTCGGTGGTGGTGTCGCGCAGCGCGTTGAAGTAGCGCCCGCAACCGTTCAGGTGCCGCCAGCGCTCGGCGTGGACGCCCTTCTTGTTGGTGCGGGCGTAGAGGAACGCGCCCCAGGCGTCGTCGCCGTCGTCCGGCTGGCGCGTCAGGTGCGCCTCGCCGGCATGGGCGAACTCCAGCTCGTTGCGCGGCCCGCAGAACGGGCACGGGATCAGCAGCATCGGCGGGACCGTCCCAATTGGCCGAACTCGCACGAACCTGTCATCACCGGGCTTGATCCACTGGTGTCCGATTCCCGTGACGTGCCCCCGAACTCGTCATGCGCGGACTTGATCCGCGCATCCACGCGGCGCCACCACTCAGAATTATCGACATCGCGCACCACGCTCACAGACACTGGTGCGGCGCGTGCCGCGTGGATGGCCGGGTCAAGCCCGGCCATGACGATACCATAACGACTACGCTGATATGCGGTGGCTCAGACAGCATCAGTGCGCCACCGCCGCCGCCGCCGCCTCGTCGATCAGGTGGCCGTCGCGGAAGCGCTCGATGTTGAACGGGGCGTTGATCTCGTGCGGCTCGTCGCGGGCCATGGTGTGCGCGAACACGTGCGCGCTCCCGGGCGTCGCCTTGAAGCCGCCGGTGCCCCAGCCGCAGTTCACGTAGAGGCCCGGCACGGAGGTCTTGGCGATGATCGGCGAGCGGTCCGGCGTCACGTCGACGATGCCGCCCCAGTTGCGCAGCATCCGCATCCGGCGGAACTGCGGGAACAGCTCGCAGATCGCGTCCAGCGTGTGCGTGGTGACGTGCATGCCGCCGCGCTGGGTGTACGAGGTGTAGGCGTCGGTGCCGGCGCCGATCACCAGCTCGCCCTTGTCGGACTGGCTGATGTAGGCGTGGATGGTGTTGCTCATCACCACGCACGGCACCACGGGCTTGACCGGTTCGCTGACCAGCGCCTGCAACGGGTAGCTCTCCAGCGGCAGCCGCAGCCCGGCCATCGCCATCACCACGCTGGTGTGCCCGGCGGCGACCACGCCGATTTTCTTGGTGCGGATGGCGCCGCGCGACGTCTCCACCGCCTCGACCGCGCCCGTGGCGTCGCGGCGGATGGCGGTGACTTCGCAGTTCTCGACGATGTCGACACCCATGGCGTCGGCGCCGCGCGCGTAGCCCCAGGCCACGGCGTCGTGCCGCGCCGTGCCGCCGCGCCGTTGCAGCGCGGCGCCCAGCACCGGGTAGCGCATCCCCGGCGCCACGTTGAGCGGCGGGCAGTACGCCTTGGCCTGCTCGGGGGTGAGCCATTCGTTGTCGACGCCGTTCAGCCGGTTGGCGTGGACGTGGCGCTTGAACACCTGCTCGTCGTGGACGGTGTGCGCCAGCATCATGACGCCGCGCGGGCTGAACATGACGTTGTAGTTCAGCGTCTGGCTCAGCCCCTCCCACAGCTTGACCGCGTGGTCGTACAAGCGGGCGCTCTCGTCGAACAAATAGTTCGAGCGGATGATGGTGGTGTTGCGCCCGGTGTTGCCGCCGCCGATCCAGCCGCGCTCCAGCACCGCCACGCGCCGCATCCGGTGCTCGCGCGCCAGGTAGAACGCGGTGCCGAGCCCGTGCCCGCCGCCGCCCACGATCACCGCGTCGTACTCGGCCGCCGGCTCGGCCTTGCGCCAGTGCGGCTGCCAGGAGCGGTGCCCGTCGAGCGCGCGGCGGGCCAGCGAGAGGGCGGAAAAACGCTGCATGTGGCTATCATAGCGATCCGCCTCGCCAAGGCGAGATGCGGCGTGTCATCTGAAAAGCTGCAACGCCCATGCGCCGCCTCGCCAGCGCTGGATCAGCCGTTCGCGGCGATGCACAATCGCGCCATGAACGCCATCGCGCCGGCGACCAGCACCGACCCGCTGCTGCAGCCGTTCCGGCTGAAGCACCTGACGCTGCGCAACCGCGTCATGAGCACGGCGCACGAGCCGAGCTACTCCGAGGACGGGATGCCCAAGGAGCGCTACCGGCTCTACCACGTGGAAAAGGCGCGCGGCGGCGTGGCGCTGACCATGACCGCCGGCTCCGCCGTGGTCTCGCCCGACAGCCCGCCGGTGTTCGGCAATTTGCTCGCCTACAAGGACGAGATCGTGCCCTGGCTGCGCCGCCTGGCCGACGAGTGCCACGAGCACGGCAGCGCCGTGATGATCCAGTTGACCCATCTCGGCCGCCGCACCGCCTGGAACAAGGCCGACTGGCTGCCGGTGCTGGCCCCCTCCACCGTGCGCGAGCCGGCGCACCGGGCGTTCCCCAAGGCGGCCGAGGCCTGGGACATCGAGCGCATCGTCGCCGACTACGCGGCGGCGGCACAGCGGATGCGGGCGGCCGGGCTGGACGGGCTGGAAATCACCGCCTACGGCCACCTGCCCGACCAGTTCTGGTCGCCCGCCACCAACCATCGCCGCGACGAATGGGGTGGCGGGCTGGACAACCGCATGGCGTTCTCGATGCGCGTCCTGCAAGCGATGCGCGATGCTTGCGGGCCGGAGTTCATCCTGGGTGTCAGGATGGTGGCCGACGAGGACTGGGACACCGGCCTCACCCGCGACGACGGCCTGGCGATCGCGCGCCGGCTGCGGGCGTCCGGATTGGTCGACTTCCTCAACGTCATCCGTGGCCACATCGAGACCGACGCGGCGCTGGTCGACGTGATCCCGGTGGCCGGGATGCGCTCCGCCCCGCACCTCGACTTCGCCGGCGAGGTCCGCGCGGCGTCCGGCATGGCGACGTTCCACGCCGCGCGCATCGCCGACGTCGCGACCGCGCGGCACGCCATCGCCGAGGGCAAGCTCGACATGGTGGGCATGACCCGCGCGCTGATCGCCGACCCGCACATCGCGCGCAAGGTGCGGGCGCGGCGCGAGGACGACATCCGTCCCTGCGTCGGCGCCAGCTACTGCATCGACCGCATCTACGAGGGAAACGAGGCGCTCTGCATCCACAACCCCGCGACCGGGCGCGAAGCCACCATGCCGCAGGAGGTCAGACGTAGCGATGGACCGACGCGGCGCGTCGTGGTGGTGGGCGCCGGTCCCGCCGGGCTGGAAGCCGCCCGCGTCGCCGCCGAGCGCGGCCATGCGGTGACGCTGTTCGAGGCGACCGAGCGCGCCGGCGGACAGATCCTGTTGCTGGCGCGCAGCCCGCGCCGGCGCGAGCTCATCGGCATCGTCGACTGGCGGCTGGCGCGGTTGCAGCGGCTCGGCGTCGAGCTGCGCTTCTCGACCTACGCCGAGGCGGCCGACGTGCTGGCCGAGGCGCCCGACGTGGTGATCGTCGCCACCGGTGGCCTGCCAGATACCGAGGTTTTGGAGTCAGGCAACGACCTCGTGGTCTCGTCCTGGGACGTGATCGGCGGCCAGGTGGCGCCCGCCCCGCGCGCGCTGCTGTTCGACGACAACGGCAACCATCCGGGGATGCAGGCGGCCGAGGCGCTGGCCGAGGCCGGCAGCGCCGTCGAGATCGTCACCCCCGAGCGCACCATAGCGCCCGAGATAGGCGGCCGCAACCACCCCGCCTAACCCCCCGCCGTCCACCGTCGCGGCGTGCGCGTCACCATCAACAGCCGGCTGCGCGCGGTGCGCCGCGAGGGCAACCACCTTGTCGCCACCATCGGCAGCGATTACGGTCCCGAAACCACGGAGCGGTCGGTCGATCAGGTGGTGGTCGAGCACGGCACGCTGCCGGCCGACGAACTGTACCACGCGCTGGTGCCGCACTCGGTCAACCTGGGCGAGGTCGACCACGCGGCGCTGCTGGCTGGCCGACCGCAGACCGTGGCGCGCAACCCGGACGGCCGGTTCCGCCTGTGGCGGCTGGGCGACGCGGTCGCCAGCCGAAACATCCACGCCGCCATCTTCGACGCGCTGCGCTTCGCCAAGGACATCTAAGGAGCCGCCATGAACCTTCTCTCCCGAGCCAAGCTCGAATCCATGGTGGCTCGGCGCCAGCCCGGCCACAGCCTGGAAGCGGCCTTCTACGTCAGCCCCGAGCTGTACGACGCCGACCTGCGGCTGATCTTCGAGCGGAGCTGGCTGTTCGTCGCCAGCGAGCCGGAGCTGCCGGAGCCGGGCGACTACGTGACGGTGCAGGTCGGCCGCAACTCGGTGATCCTGGTGCGCGACGACGACATGCGGGTGCGCGCGTTCCACAACGTCTGCCGTCACCGTGGCAGCCGCCTGCTGCTCGACCCCAAGGGCATGACCGGCAACCTCGTGTGCCCGTACCACCAGTGGACCTACGACCTGGAAGGCAGGCTGATCCACGCCGAGGGCATGGAGCGCTGCATCGAGGGCGGCCGGCACAACCTCAAGCCGGTGGCGCTGCGCAACCTCGCGGGCCTGCTCTACGTCAGCCTGTCCGAGGCGCCGCCGGATGATTTCGACGCCATGGCGGCCGACCTCACGCCGTACCTGGCGCCGCACCAGCTCGGACGCTGCAAGGTGGCGCACCAGAACGAGGTGGTCGAGGCCGGCAACTGGAAGCTCACGATGGAGAACAACCGCGAGTGCTATCATTGCGGCGGCCATCCCGAGCTGCTGCGCAGCCTGTTCCACTTCTTCGGCGACGTGAGCGACGTGCCGGCGAGCCAACTCGACGACCTTCGCCGCTACGAGGCGACCACCGCCGAGATGGCCGGCATCTGGGAGGAAAGCGGCCTGCCATGGCGCGCCATCGAGAAGCTGGACGGCCGACCGACCGGCTACCGCACGGAGCGGCTGGCGCTCGACGGGCCGGGCGAGAGCTACACCATGGACGCGCGGCGCGCCTGCAAGAAGCTGGTCGGCGGCTTCACCAACGCCCGGCTTGGCACGCTGCACATGCACACCCAGCCGAACGCCTGGTTCCACTTCCTGGGCGACCACGCGGTGACGTTCTCGGTGCTGCCGCTGGCCGCCGACCGCACGCTGGTCCGCACCACCTGGCTGGTGGACCAGGAAGCGGTCGAGGGCGTGGACTACGACGTCGAGAACCTGACCGCGGTTTGGAACGCCACCAACAAGCAGGACGGCAGCTTCGTCGCCTGGGCGCACACCGGCGCGCAATCGCTGGCCTACGAGCCCGGCCCGTACACCCAGCCCGAGTACATGTGCGACAAGTTCGACACCTGGTACACCGAGCGCCTGGCGGCCGGCCTGTCCGAGTTGGCCTGAGCGGATGCTGGACTTCCTGCGCGAGCGCCGCGACGCCGCCATCCGGCTGCTTGTCGCCCTGGTGCGCATCCCGGCCGACAACCCGCCCGGCGACTGCGCGCGGGTCGCGGAACAGGTGGCCGAGTTGCTCGAGCAACTGGGCCTGGTGGTCGAGCGCCATCCGGTGCCGGCCGAACTGGCGCGCGCGGCGGGCATGGTGTCCTGCACCAACCTCGTGCTGCGCCGGCATTTCGGCGAAGGCCCGGTGCTGGCGCTGAACGCGCACGGCGACGTGGTGCCGCCGGGCGCCGGATGGACCGTCGACCCGTACGGGGCCGAGATCCGCGACGGCTGGCTGTACGGGCGCGGCGCCGCGGTGTCGAAATCCGACATCGCGACCTACGCCTACGCCCTGCTCGCGCTGGATTCGGCGCCCGCGATGCTGCACGGCGGCGTCGAGCTGCATGTCACCTTCGACGAGGAGGTGGGCGGCGAGATCGGGCCGAAATACCTGCTGGCGCAGGGCATCGTGCGGCCGGACATCGTGATCGGCGCGGGCTTCTCGTACGCCGTCGTCACCGCCCACAACGGCGCGCTGCATCTCGAAGTGACCGTCCAGGGCCGCTCCGCGCACGCCGCGCGCCCGTCCGCCGGCATCGACGCGCTGGAGGCCGCGACGCACATCCTGGCGGAGCTGTACGCCTCCCGCGCCGGGCTGGCGTCGCGGGTCAGCGCCGTCGCCGGCATCGGCGCGCCGCAGCTCACCGTGGGACTGATCGAGGGCGGCACCAGCACCAACGTCGTGCCGGATCGCGTGGTCTTCCGCCTCGACCGCCGCATCGTCCCCGAGGAACGACCGGAGACGGTCGAGCGGGAGCTGCGCCAGGCGATCGACGCCGCCGCCGCGCGGTTCCCGACCGCGCGGGTGACGGTGTCGCGCGTCATGGTGGCGGCACCGCTGACACCGCTGCCGGGCGTGCTGCCGCTGGCCGCCATGCTGTGCCGCCACGCCTCCTCGGTGTTCGAGGAGCCGGTCGAGGTCGCGGGCGTGCCGCTCTACACCGACGCGCGCCACTACGCCGCGGCCGGCATCCCGGTGGCGCTATACGGCGCCGGCCCGCGCAGCATCGAGGAGGCCAACGCGCACCGCGCCGACGAGCGGGTGGCGCTGGCCGACCTGCACCGTGCGACCGAGGTGGTGGCGCTCGCGGCGGCCGAGTTCCTGGCGGCTTAGCAACCCGCGGACGTGCCAGCCGTTGTTGCGGCATGGGAAAAGATGACGACTGGATGCGGCGCGCCCTCGACCTGGCGCGCCAAGGCGACCGTACGCCCGGCGCCAACGGCGTCGGCTGCGTCATCGT
>CAXTVL010000033.1:13664-14273 GCA_964247515.1 uncultured Acetobacteraceae bacterium
GTGCTGGCCGAGAGCTACAACGAGTGCGGCCTGCGCCACGACCCCACCGCGCACGCCGAGATGGTCGCGATCCGCCGCGCCTGCGAGGCACTTGGGGCCGACGACCTGCGCGGGGCGACGCTGTATTCGACGTTGCAGCCGTGCGGCATGTGCAGCATGGCGGTGATCTGGGCCAAGCTCGGCCGCGTCGTCTACGGCGCCAAGCGCGACCAGGTCCACGAGATGTATTTCGAGGATCGCCACCTCGACACCATGGACATCATCCGCGACGCCTATCGCGATGACCTGGCGATCGAGGGCGGGGTGCTGGCCGACGAGTGCGCCGGATTCTACGTGCCGCGCGGGGCGAAGCTGCCGGACGCGGAGAAGGTGAACCTGTGACTCTACAAGCCGAGCAGCGCCTGGATCGTCTCCGCCGGCACCGCCAGCCCGCCGGAATCGCCGGTCGCGGCCGCGACCTGCACGCCCGCCGCCGCCCACCCGGACCCGGCGCGGACCAGCAGCGGCCCGCCTGACGTGCCGCGCGTGCCGGCGCAACTGTGCCGGCGCAGCCGTCGCCCGGCGGCGTCAGAGACAATGCCGACCACCAGCCAAACCACCGGGGCCCGC
>CAXTVL010000034.1:0-14184 GCA_964247515.1 uncultured Acetobacteraceae bacterium
TCGATCGCGCTGCCGCGGAGTTGTTCGGAGCCGACGCAGGTGCGCTTTCGTGGGAGGCGCGCGCCGAGCCGCTCGGCGGCCAGCGCGCGCTGCCCGCCACCGCCCGCGGCCCCGAGCCGGACGCCTTGCTCAGCCTGGAGCCGGAGACCGAGACGGTGCGGCTGGGCGGCCAGGCGCTGCCGCTGAGCCAGGCGGAGTACCGCATCTTCGCGGCCCTGTGGCGGCGGCGCGGCGACATCATCCCGGCCCAGGATCTGCTCGACGCGGTCTATCAGGGCGGCGTCCGCCCGGCCAGCCGGGTGCTGCCGGTGTTCCTGTTCAAGCTGCGCCGCAAGTTGCGCGGCGCCGGGCTGGGCGAGATGATCGAGACCGCGGTCGGCCGCGGCTTCACCATCCGGCAATGGCCGCGCCTGCCGATCGCCTGACGCGGCTCCTCGCGTGCCGAGATGCCTCTCGACCGGCCGCGCGATTGGTCCTACATATGCGGCAACCACCGGCAGGGTGGATGCGCGGGCGGGAGCAGCGACGTGAGAATTGCCATCGCGGCGGCGGCCGCACCGGAATGACCGGCGCCCAGGCCGCTCCCCTGCTCACCATGCGCGGCATCGACAAGAGCTTCTCGGGCGCGCACGCCTTACGCGCCGCCAGCCTGGCGGTCGACCCTGGCGAGGTACACGCCCTGGTCGGCCAGAACGGTGCCGGCAAGTCCACGCTGATCAAGATCCTGACCGGAGCGCAGCGGCGCGACGCCGGCGAGATCGTGTTCGCGGGCCAGCCGATCGCCTTCGCGACCCCGCAAGCGGCGCAGGCGGGCGGCATCAGCACCATCTACCAGGAGATCAACCTGGTGCCGTATCGCACCGTGGCCGAGAACATCTTTCTCGGGCGCGAGCCGCGCCGCTTCGGCCTGATCGACTGGCGGCGCACCAACCGCGAGGCGGCCGCCCTGCTGGCCCGCTTCCACATCGACATCGACGTGCGCCAGCCGCTGCTCACCTACACCATCGCCATCCAGCAGATGGTGGCGATCGCCCGCGCGGTGTCGTTCCAGTCCAAGCTCGTCATCATGGACGAGCCGACCTCCTCGCTCGACGACAGCGAGGTCGCGGTGCTGTTCGAGGTGATCCGCCGGTTGAAAGCCGATGGCGTCTCGGTGGTGTTCGTGAGCCACCGGCTCGACGAGCTGTACGTGGTGTGCGACCGCGTCACCATCATGCGCGACGGCCGCACCGTCGCCACCAGCGCCATGCGGGACATGAGCAAGCTGCAACTGGTCGCCGCCATGCTCGGCCGCGACCTCGATGTGGTGGCGCAACAGGGCTCGACCGGCTTCCACAAGGGCGCCCACGCGGCCGGCCGCCCCGTCATCGAGGGTGACGGCCTGCGCTCCGGCCGCCGGGTGCGCGACGTGAGCCTGCGCGTCCGCGGCGGCGAGATCGTGGGCCTGGCCGGGCTGCTCGGTTCCGGGCGCAGCGAGACGGCGCGCGCCCTGTTCGGCGCCGACCCGCCGGAGGCCGGACGCATCCGCGTCGGCGGCAGCGATGCCCATGTGCCGGCGCCCGACGCCGCGATCCGGCTCGGCATGGGTTTCTGCGCCGAGGACCGCAAGGTCGAGGGCATCGTGCCCGAGATGTCGGTGCGCGAGAACATGACGCTGGCGCTGCTGCCGCAACTGACCCGCGCCGGCGTGGTCGACACCGCGCGGCAGGGCGAGATCGTGGCGCGCTTCATCAAGCGGCTCGGCATCAAGACCACCGGACCCGAGCAGCGCATCCGCGACCTGTCGGGCGGCAACCAGCAAAAGGTGCTGCTGGCGCGCTGGCTGTGCATGAACCCCAAATTGCTGATCCTGGACGAGCCGACGCGCGGCATCGACGTCGGCGCCAAGGCCGAGATCCAGTCGCTGATCGAGGAGCTCGCACGCGACGGGCTGGGCGTGCTGATGATCTCCTCCGAGCTCGACGAGCTGGTCGAGGGCTGCGACCGCATCACCGTGCTGCGCGACGGCGTCACCGTGGCCGAACTCGCCGGCGAGCGCGTCAACGCCGACGCGGTGCTGCAGGCGATGGCGCATGGCGAGGCGTTGACCGGGGCGGCCGCGTGAGCGAGGTCTTGGCCACGACCGCGCCGCGCCCGCCGCGCGACGCCGCGCGCAACTGGGGCCGCCTCGCCCAGCGGTGGGGCGCGTTGCTGGCGCTGCTGCTGCTGGTCGCGTTCAACGTCGCGGTGACGCACAACTTCGTCTCGCTGCAGACGCTCAACGTCAACCTCACCCAGGTCTGCAACATCGTCATCGTGGGCGTCGGCATGACGTTGGTGATCGCCACCGGCGGCATCGATCTCTCGGTCGGCTCGCTGATGGCGATCTCGGGGGCGCTGGCGCCGCTGATCTTCGGCAACCGTTTCGGCGTGATCGGCTCGCCGCTGTTGGGCACGCTGCTCGCCTGGGTGGCGCCGGTGCTGGTGGTGGGCGCCTTCGGCCTGTTCAACGGCTGGCTCGTCACCCGCTTCCGCATCCAGCCGATCATCGCGACCCTGGTGCTGTTCATCGCCGGGCGCGGCATCGCGCAGGTCATGACCAACGGCAGCCTGCAGGACTTCCACCGGCCGGCCTTCCAGTATATCGGGCTGGGCCGCCCGTTCGGCGTGCCGTTCCAGGTGATCCTGATGGCGCTGATCGTGCTGGTCGCGGCATGGGTGCTGCGCGCCACGTTGTTCGGCCGGCAGGTGCTGGCGGTGGGCGGCAACGAGCAGGCGTCGCGACTGTCCGGCGTGCCGGTGGCGCGGGTCAAGCTCGCGGTCTACGGCGTGAGCGGGCTGCTGGCCGGGATCGCCGGACTGATCGTGATCTCGATCAACTCGTCGTCGGACGCCAACTTGGTGGGCCTCGGCATGGAACTCGACGCGATCGCCGCAGTGGCGGTCGGCGGCACGCCGCTCACCGGCGGGCGGGCCACCATCGTCGGCACGCTGCTGGGCGCCTTCATCATCCAGTTGGTGCGCTACACATTGCTCGCCAACGGCGTGCCGGACGGCGCCGCCCTGGTGATCAAGGCGGCGATCATCCTGGTCGCGGTCTACCTGCAGCGCCAGCACCGGTCATGAAGGCCGGGTCATGAGAGCCGAAGCATGAGCGCCACCGTCGCCGCCGGGGAGCCCACGGCGCCGCGCCGCGCCAGTTCGCGCGCCCGCTTCGTGGCCACGGTGTCGCGTTCCGGGGTGCTGGTGGCGCTGCTGGCGTTGCTGCTGTTCGGGGCGCTGCGCTACGACAATTTCCTCAGCGCCTACAACCTGCTGGAGCTGCTGCGCTACAACTCGATGTTCGCGCTGATCGCGCTCGGCATGAGCTTCGTCATCATGACCGGCGGCATCGACCTCTCGGTCGGCTCCGTGGTGGCGATGAGCAGCGTGGTGGCCGCCCTGGCCAGCCCGTACGGCCTCGCCGCCGGGGTTGCCGCCGGCCTCGGCGCGGGCGCCTTGGCCGGGCTGCTGAACGGCGTGGTGATCGCGCGGCTCGGCGTGCTGCCGTTCATCGCGACCCTCGCCACCATGCTGGCCGCCAGCGGCACCGCGCTGCTGCTGGCCAACAACGCCAGCGTCTCCGTCTCCTACGACACCAGCTTCACCGTCCTGGGCCAGGGCGACTGGCTCGGCGTCCCGATCCCCGCCTTCATCGGCGCGGTGGCGTTCGCCATCGGCTCGGTGGTGCTGAACTTCACCGGCTTCGGGCGCAACACCCTGGCGATCGGCGGCGGCGAGGAGGCCTCAAGGCTCATGGGCCTGCCGGTCGAGCGGGTGAAGCTGCTGGTCTACCTGATGAGCGGGGCGTTGGCTGGGCTGTCCGGGGTGATCCTTGCCTCGCAGTTCGGCGCCGGGCAGCCGACCGAGGGCGCCGGCTGGGAATTGTTCGCCATCGCCTCGGTGGTGGTGGGCGGCACGCTGCTGACCGGCGGCGTCGGCTCGGTGCTGGCCAGCCTGACCGGCGTGCTGCTGCTCGGCCTCATCTTCAACATACTCAACTTCGAGAATGGGCTCGGCGTCATCAGCCTGAGCGCCTACTGGCAATCGGTGATCCGGGGCGCGTTCCTGCTGGTGGTCGTGGTGCTGCAGAGCCGCCTGGCGCAGAGGCGGCCGGGTTAAGGAAATGGCGATGGCCGGACGCTACACCGAGGGCGAGATCGATGGTTTCGTGGCCGATTTCGAGCGCGACGGTCTGGTCGTCCTGCGCGGCCATTTCGACGGCGAGCGGGTGCGCGCCTGGCGCGAGGCGTTCCAGCCACTGCTCGACGCCCACTTGGCGCGTGAGGCGGACACCCCCAACCGCGGCGCCCACCGGCATTACGTGACCTTGCCGTTCACTGCCCCGTTCGACGACCCGCATTTCTTCGAGGATCCGGACGTGCTGGCGATCGTCGAGCGTGTCGTCGGGGTCGATCCGGTGATGTGCCAGCTCGCGACCGACACGCCGATGCTGGGCTCCGACTACCAGGACATCCACCGCGACACGCCGCCGCTGTTCCCCGAGCAGAGCGAGGAGCCGCCGAGCTACCAGCTCGCGGTCAACTTCCCGCTGATCGACGTGACCCCGGCGCACGGCCCGGTCGAGATCGCGCCCGCCACCCACCGCCTGCCGCGCGCCGAAGGGGCCGCCATGATCGAGGCCGGACTGGTGACGTTGCGGCCGTACCCGATGGCGCTTGGCGACGTCATGATCCGCGACGTGCGCGGCCTGCACCGCGGCACGCCCAACACCACCGACGAGCCGCGCCCGATGGTGGTGATCGGCTACAGCCGGCGCTGGCTGTTCCGCCCGGAGGTCGCGATCCACCTGACGCGCGCGGCCGTCGCCGGCTCGTCCGAGCGCGCCCGCCGGCTGCTGCGCTACAACCAGATTGTGGAGAGCCTCGACCAGGCGCCGAGCGGCGAGGCCTACCGGAGCTTCCTGTTCTAGAGCCCGCGCGAACGGGCCCGCAGGATGGACGTGCGTCGAGTGAACCGTAATCGAAACATTCCCAGGGAGAGAACCATGCGCCGGACATTCCTCAAGACATTGGCGGCACTGCCGTTGCTGGCGCTGGCGGCGCAGCCGGCATTGGCCCAGGGCCTGCCGAAGCTGAAGGAGAAGCCGACCTACAAGGTGGGCTTCGCGCAGACCGAGATGAACAACCCATGGCGCCTGGCGCAGACCCAGAGCATGAAGGACGAAGCGGCCAAGCTCGGCTGGCAACTGGTCTACACCGACGCCGCCGGATCGGCCGCCAAGCAGGTCTCGGACGTCGACAGCATGATCGCGCAGCGGGTCGACGTGATCTTCCTCTCGCCGCGCGAGGAGAAGCCGCTGATCCCGGCGGTGATGAAGGCCAAGCGCGCCGGCATCCCGGTGTTCCTGATCGACCGCGGCGTCGATCCCACGCTGGCCAAGGCCGGCAAGGATTACGTGGCCTTCATCGGCTCCGACTTCATCCTGGAGGGCAAGCGCGCCGGCGACTGGCTGGTCAAGGCGACCAACGGCCAGGCCAAGATCATCGAGCTGCAGGGCACCCTCGGCTCGTCGCCGGCCAACGACCGCAAGAAGGGCTTCGCCGAGGCGATCGCCGGCCATCCGGGGATGCAGATCGTCGCCTCGCAGTCCGGCGACTTCGCCCGCGACAAGGGCCGGCAGGTGATGGAGACGCTGCTGCAGGCGCATCCGGAGGCCACCGCCGTCTACGCCCACAACGACGAGATGGCGATGGGCGCCATCGCGGCGCTGGAGGCGGCCGGGCGGCACCCCGGCAAGGACATCACCGTCGTCTCGATCGACGGCGAGAAGGATGGGCTGCAGGCGATCGCCGACGGCAAGCTGGGAGCCACGGTCGAGTGCAATCCGAAATTCGGCCCCGCCGCCTTCACCGCCGCGAAGAACTACGGCCAGGGCAAGCCGATCCCGCCGCGCGTCGTCAACAAGGACAATTTCTACGACAGCAGCAACGCCGCCGCCAACATCGCCTCGTCCTACTGAGCCTGGACGGGGAGCGCGCGCGCTCCCCGTTGCTGGCCGTGGAGCCGTCTTGACCCAGTTCGACCACATCATCGTGGGTGGCGGCTCGGCCGGCTGCGTGGCCGCCACCCGGCTGGTGCGCGATCACGGTGCCAGGGTGCTGCTGCTGGAGCGTGGCGCCGAGGGGCATTCCCGCCTGCTCGACATGCCGGCCGGCTACATGAAGTTCCTGGCCCGCGAGGACTACCTGGAGATGCACCAGGCGGTGCCGCAGCCGCAGCTCGGCGGGCGGGCGCCGATCGTGCCGCAGGCGCGGCTGCTGGGCGGCGGCAGCAGCGTCAACGCCATGGTCTACATGCGCGGCCAGCGCGAGGACTACGACGGCTGGGACACGCTGCTGGGCGGCGACAGCGGCTGGTCGTACGACGACATCCTGCCGCACTTCCGCGGCATGGAGCGCAACAGCCGGCTCAACGACCGCTATCACGGCGTCGCCGGCACGCTCGACGTCTCCGACCCGGGCCGGCTCGACGCGGTGACGCGGGCGTTCATGCTGGCGGCCCAAGGTCGGGGCATCCCGTACAACCCTGACTTCAACGGCGCCCGCCAGGCCGGCGTGGGGCCCATGCAGCACACCATCGGCAACCATGTCCGCAGCGGTGCCGTGCGCGCCTTCCTGTCGCAGGTGCGCCACGACCGCCGACTGACGCTGGCCACCGGCGCGCAGGTGTCGCGCATCCTGTTCGACGCCGACCGCGCCATCGGCGTCGAGTATGGCCAGGGCGGCCGGGTCTTGCGGGCGATGGCCGACGAGGTTCTGCTCGCCGCCGGCACCTACAACACCGCCAAGCTGCTGATGCTTTCGGGGCTCGGGCCAGCCGGGCATTTGCGCCAGCACGGCATCGTGGTGCGGGCCGACCTCCCCGGCGTGGGCAGCAACTTGCAGGACCACCACGAGGTTCCGGTGGTGAGCGCCGCGCGCGGGCGGCTCGGCTATTACGGCCAGGACCGCGGCTGGCGCATGGTGCGCCACGGCCTGCAGTACCTGCTGACCCGCACCGGCCTCGTGACCACCACCGGCGTCGAGGCGTGCGCGTTCTTCGACCCGGACGGCTCCGACCGGCCGATCGTGCAGCTGTACTGCGTGCCGACCGTCTACCTCGATCGCGACGTGACCGATGTGCAGGCGACGTACGGCATGACGCTCACCCCGTGCCTGTTGCGCCCGCGCGCGCGCGGCACGGTGCGGCTGCGCTCCGCGGACCCCGCCGACAAGCCGCTGGTCGACAGCCGGTTCTTCGGCCATCCCGAGGATCTGCGCCTGACCATCGCCGCCATCCGCTTCGCCCGCGAGGTGCTGGCGACGCGCCCGTTGTCCGACATGGTGGCGCGCGAGCTGCTGCCGGGCGACGCGGCGCGGAGCGACGAGGACATCGCTGCGCATTGCCGGCGCATGGTCAAGACCAACTACCACCCGGTCGGCACCGCGCGCATGGGCCCTGACCACGACCCGATGGCGGTGCTGGACGCCAGGCTGCGGGTGCGCGGCATCGAGCGGCTGCGGGTGATCGACTGCAGCGCGATGCCGATCATCCCGTCCGGCAACACCAACGCCCCGGCGCTGGCGCTGGCCGACCGCGCGGTGTCGCTGATGTTCAACGAACCGCCGGCGATGGCCAGCCGCGCCGCTTGATGGCGTATGGGCGGTTGGCTATCACGAAGCCATGTCCGACACCCCACCCGACCGGCTCTCGACCAACCCGAAGAACCCGCACTTCGACCAGGCGGTGCTGGAGCGCGGCGTCGGCGTGCGCTTCAAGGGTGTCGAGAAGACCAATGTCGACGAGTACTGCGTGAGCGAGGGCTGGGTGCGGCTGTCGCTCGGCAACAAGGTCGACCGGCACGGCGCGCCGCTCACCATGAAGTTTTCGGGCGAGGTCGAGCCGTATTTCAAGGATTTGCCGACGGCCGAGTAGGCGTGGACCGCGCCACCTGGATCGGCGGTGGTGCGATCCTGCTCTGGGCGTCGCTCGCCCTGCTGACCACGAGCACCGCCGGCATCCCGCCGTTCGAGCTGCTGGCGCTGAGCTTCGCCGTCGCCTTCCTCGCCAGCGCCGTGGTGCTGGCGCGTGGCGGGCTGGTGTCGCTGCGGCGGCTGCGGCAGCCGTGGGCAGCCTGGGCGCTCGGTTTCGGCGGCATCTTTTGCTACCACGCGCTGTATTTCGTGGCGCTGAAGTCGGCGCCACCGGCCGAGGCCAGCCTGGTCGCGTATCTCTGGCCGCTGCTGATCGTGCTGCTCTCGGCGGCGCTGCCCGGCGAACGGCCCGGCGAACGGCTGGGCGCGCGGCAGCTCGCGGGCGCCGTGATGGGCCTCGTGGGCACCGCGCTGGTGCTGCGCCTGGGCCGCCACGAGGCCGGCCCGGCCCCGGTGCTCGGCTACGCTGCGGCGGCAGGGTGCGCCCTGGTCTGGTCGGGCTACTCGGTGTTGAACCGCCGCTTCGCATCGGTGCCGAGCGAGGTGATCGGCGGCGTCTGCGGGCTGGTGGCCCTGGCCGGCCTCGCCTGCCACCTGGCGTTCGAGACCGCGGTCTGGCCCGACCACGCGCAATCGGTGGCGATCGTGCTGCTCGGCCTGGGGCCGGTCGGGGCCGCGTTCTTCGCCTGGGACCACGCCACCAAGCACGGTCGGCTGGCCACGCTCGGCACGCTGTCCTACCTGGCGCCGCTGCTCTCGACGCTGCTGCTGGTCGCCGCCGGCCGCACCCCGGCCCGCCTCGTCATCCTGCTCGCAGCAACCCTGGTCATCGCGGGTGCGGCGATCGCGACGCGCGATGGGGACCGCGCTAACTCGGCGCGAGTTCGCGCACCACCGTCGCCCTGACCTGGTCCATCACTTGCTCGCGCATCATGGCCGTGCTCAGCGAATGGTCGATCCCCTCGATCACCTTGACGGCGACCGCTGGATAGGCGTGCAGGCGCTTGCCTCCCGGCCCGAAATAGATCTCGATCTCGTCGCGCGCCGGATCGTGGCCGCCCAGCACCATCACCACCGTGACACCGCGCCGGTCCAGGCTGTCGAACCAGCGCCATACCCGGGCCGAGGCGGTGTCGCCGAACGCGTGCCGGCCGAGGCGGGCTTGCACGGAGTTGATCAATCCCTTCGCGGCACGGCGGACCAGCTCCCCGCCGATGCGCCGCACCGCCACATCGCCACGGACCAGACGCCTCCAGGCCAGGCCTTGCTGGAGGCGCTCCAGGTAGTAGCCGGAGCGCAGCGTGCCCTGCTGGATGACCTTCAGCGACATCCCGGCCGACCAGACCATCTTCTGCATGTTGACCAGGACCACGCCGCGGATGCGGGTGTCCTCGACAGCCGCATGGAACGCCGTGTAGGCGCCGGAGCAGAGGCCGAACAACATCAACGGGCCGCACTCGCGGGCCGTCACCCAGTCTAGCGCGGACGTCACCATCGCCGTGTTCTCGACCGCGTAGGGATGGGCGCGCTCGTCCGGCAGCGGTGTGGAATCGCCGCTGCCGATGTTGTCGATGCGCAAGCTGGAAACACCCTGCGCGGCCAGCGACCGGGCGAGCGTCACCGCCATCCGGGCATTGCCGTAGCGCGGATTGAGGGTGGTGTTCAGGATGACGACCGTGGGCCGCTTGCCGGACGCGGGGGTCGCCGGCGTGCACCAGATGCCGAACCCGCGCCCGTCTTGGCCGAAGCGGATCGGCTGTTCGCAAGCGCAGCCGACCGGGATTGGCCCGGGTGCGTCAAGGGTGAACGCAAACTCCCCCGGGGCGACCTCGGGCGGGAGATCGCGCGTGCCCTCGGCCAGCCAGGTCGCGACCCGCTCGAACGTCGCGCGCGGCGGCGCCGCGATGCTGGATTCCTGCAAGTAGGCATCCAGATCGCCAACCGGCTCGACGCTCGTGGCGCACCCCAGTTCGCGCCAGCGCTCGGCCAGCCCCTCCAGCGCCGCAGCCGCGTCGGCCGATCCCAGGATCAGCGCGGCGTCGGCTGGGCGTGGCGCCAGGCCGAGCAGATCGATCGCCTCCATCTCCCGGCGGGTCTGCGCGTCCCAGCGCACCCCCATCGCCTCGAACCAGCCATCCTGCTCGATCGCCGCCGGCACTTGCCAGATCGCCGCCAGCATCCGGGCGCTGGCCCGCAACTCCCGGACATAGGAGCGTCCGGTGACGAACGGCGCCAGCGCCACGATGCGGTCGGCGCCTGCCTCGGCGGCGGCCAGCGCCGCGAGCGTCGCGCCCATCCGCAGGCCGCACACGGCGATGTGCGCCACGCCCAGGCGCTCCCGTAGCAGGCGGCCCGCGTCGCGGATGCTGTCGAGCCACGGGCGCAGGCCGGGAGCCTCGCCCTCGGCCAGCAGCGAGTCGCCGCTGGCCGGGTAGTCGAAGCGCAACACCGGCATCCCAGCGGCGGCGAGCCGGTCGGCGAGGTCGCGCCAGCCGCGATAGGTGCCCAGCGCCTCGTCGCCCAGGGGCGCGCACAGGATCACGCCGCGCAGCCCGGCCCGCAGCGGCCGCGGCACGTGCAGCCATCCGAGGCAGCCGGAAAAATACAGCGGTCCGCGCTCGACGTCGGTCACGATCCAAGCGCCACGCGGACGCTCCCTTCGAGGTTGAGCGCCGACACCAGGCCGGCCGGGGGCGCCGGCGCGTCCCCGCGCGAGCGCAGCGCTATGGCGCGCGGCACATCCGGAGACAGGTTGAACCAATCGTCGTCCGGATCATGGTCCTCGAGGTCGAGATGGCAGTATTGCGCGAATTTCCGGGTGGTGAGGTGCAGCGTCCAGACACCGTCGAGCGCGACCACCCGCGCCTGCAGGCCCAGATCCCGGACCGGCGGCATCGCGGCAAGGATCTGGTGGTCGTAGGCGATCAACTCCGCCGCGGCGTCGTGGCGCCGCCGCCACAGCGACGCGCTCACCACGTCATGCGTCCGTGGGCCGAAGCCGTAGCAATCGTTGATGTCGAAGAACTCGGCGAGCAGCTCCTGGCTGCCGAGGCGCTGGGTCGACCGGCCGGGGACGCTGACCGCCCGCTCCGCCGAGCGGACCCGGATCTCGCCGTCGCGCAGGCAGACCAGGCGGACGATCGCGTCGAGCGGCTCCGGGTGCTCGTTCACGACATGCAGGTCGAGGCCGTTCAGACCCTCGTCGGTGATCGTCAACTGCCGCGAGCGGAACGCCCGCCGCAGGGCGTGCCAGACCGGCTTGGGACCACCATCGGAATCCAGCACGCCCCAGCCGGCGCCCGGACGGACGTCCTGGAACTGCCACACCAGGCCGCCGGCGCAGCCCGTCCCGCCGCGGCGCCATTCGGCGAACACCCGCTCCATCACCAGGCAGCCGGTCGCGCGCGACAGGTCGAGGTAGCGCGCCACATCCGTGCCGCGCAGCCGGACCGGATCGACGCCGAACAGCAGGCGCAGGTAATGGTCGCGGACATCCTCGAAATCCCACGAGGCGCCCGGGTCGCGCGGCACCGCCGCCTTCCAGCGCGGGTCGGTGGGTGCCACTCCAGCCAGGTGACGCTCGATGAACCGGCTGTCCGGCACGTTGGCGAACGCCAGGCATTCCGAAGCGAACCGCACGCCGGCCCGCCGCGCGTCGTCGAGCGGGCGCAGATAGGCGCCGACGCCGTAATAGTGCGCCACACCGGCATCGACCCGGAACGGCAGCGCTCCACCGGACGGCGAATTCTCGACATAGACCAGGTCGGGGCGGTGGCGGCGCACGATGTCCGCGATGGTCGTGTGGTACAGCCCCTGGTGCCAGGCCGGCTCCGGCAACCCCAGCATGGCGGCCTGCTGCATGGTCTCCGAGCCGCCGCACAGCACCGCCAGGCAGGGATGCGCAGCGGTGCGCCCCAACAATTGTTCGATCTCCGTCCCGAGCGAGCCCATGAAGACGGGGTCGTGCCCCGGATAGTCGAAATTGGCCAGCATCAGGTCTTGCCAGACCATGATGCCCATCTCGTCGCACAGCGCGAAGAAGCCCTCCGGCTCGTAGGCCATGGTCCCGCCGACGCGCAGCATGTTCATGCCGGCGTCACGGGCCGCTTGCAGCCACGGCCGCAACGCGTCCTCGGACCACGGCATCCGCGCCAGGTCGGCACTGGTCCAGCACGCGCCGCGGCTGAACACCGCGACGTCGTTGACCGACAGGGCGAAACCATGACCGTCCTCGCCGGACTCCGCCGCGATGGTGCGCAAACCCAGCCGGCCGAGTGGCAGGACGGCCTCACCCACATGCAGGTTCGCGTCGTAGAGGTGTGGCGTGCCGTGCGTGTGTGGCCACCACCGGCGCGGCGAGGGTATCGAGAGGGTGCCGGCGAACGCCCCATCCGCCAGCCGGTCGAGTGGGCCGCTGTGCTCGCCGACCGCGAGCCGCACCGGCGTCCCGGCCGGCACGTCGCGGACCAGTCTCAGCTCGGCATCCACCCGGCCGCGATCGGCGTCGAGCGTCGGCACGAGACGCACGCGCGACAGCGCTGGGGGCGCCGCCGGCGCCGCGTCCAGCCAGGTGATCGGCCGCCACGGCCCGACGCATGGCAGCGTCGGACACCATCCGTCCATCCGGCCCAGCAACGAAGCGCGCACGGTGCGCAGCCCCTGCGAGTTGGCCAGTCGGGGACGCCAGCGGGCCCTGCCGGCGGTGCGTGCCCGCAACGCCGACCGCGTGCTGCGGAAGCACAGGTGCACCGTCCTGGGTCCGCGGCCCGTCGCGGGCAACGCGATGTCGTGACTCAGGAACATGTTGCTGGACCGCAGCACGCAATCATCACCGACCCAGACCTCCGCGATCGTCGCCAAACCATCGCAGCGCAGCACGCCCGGTCCATGGCAGAGCAGCGTGCCGCGATACCAGAACTCGCTGTCTTCGAGGAGCTCCCCGGTCCACACCCCGCCGCCGGGATGCGGCAGAGCCGCCACGGGCACCGGCGACGCCGGACGCCATCCCGCCGCTGGCAGCTCAGCCGGGTGCGGGCAGACGATGTCCCGCAACAGGATGAACTCCCACGCGCCGAAGCTCGGCACGGGCTTCACAAGCATCGCCGGCGTCAGCCAAAGCGCAGGTTCAGGGTCGCCATGATTTGCTCATAGCAGCGCTGCATGACGTCCAGTTGTTCGCGGCAATCGTCTGGGCGCCGCCGAGCGGAGACGCGGGCCAGCCGAAACTGCAGCACCTTGGCCGTCGCGGAGAACTCGTCGCACCGTGCCGCGACCGACTCCAAGCCGTACTGCCCGCGCTGTTCGAGCCATCGGAGGAACACGCCCAGCAGCTCGAAATTACCGCCCACCTGACGCGCGGTATTGAACGCGTAGAGATGGAAGAACTCCGTCGAGGACGCGACGAGTTGCTCGACATGGCTCGCGAACACGTCGGCGTACTGCTCGATCGGGTTCACGTTCGGGGCACGTTGCAGGTGCCGGCGCAGCAACGCGACGGCGGCGGTCGCGAGGTCGTGCGCCGGCAAGGCGGGGAAGCGGCGGCTGGCCACCTCGACATAGGGTGGCAACCAGTCCGCCAGCGCATCGGGCGCGAGGCGGTGGCACATGGCCACGTCGTAATCCGCCCCTTCGAGGCAATAGCGCCCGCCATTGTGGAAGTAGTGAGCCTGGCGACGGCGTGGGTCGATCTCGTCGATGCCGATCGTGGTCTTGACGTGAGTCGTCCGGTAGCTGCTGTTGTGTGTGTCCGGCAGGCAGAAGCCATCGACTTCGACAATGAACAGCCGGTTGCGACGCACTTGTTCGACCGCGTGGGCTTCCAGATCACGATAGATCGATAGTTCCTGCACGAGGATGCCGTAAAGCCGCTCCAAATCGTCCAGCGGAGGCTTGAAGAAGGTGAACTGGTCGCCTTCGAAATCCTGTGTGACCGTGAACGCCAAGCCGGCGATCGGGTCGAGCTGCCAATGGCGCAGGACCCCCATCCAGAGGTCGACATAGCAGTTGGTCAGCGCCCAGTCGCGCGGGCGCTCCTCGGTGCTCACCGTGGCCCCGATCAGGCTTTGCGCCGCGACACCGCTCATCGACCGCCTCCGGGCGCCGCGGGTCCGGTTCGCCGATACGCCGAACCCCGTCCGACGCGCCGGCCGGTCGGCGCGCGATGGACCTGCGCGGCCCCTGCCGGCGCGGGCCGCGGCCCCGCGGGGGGGCGCCCGGCGGGCGCCCCTGG
>CAXTVL010000035.1:0-13896 GCA_964247515.1 uncultured Acetobacteraceae bacterium
GGTGGGGCGAGCCGGCGGGCCAACGCCGCGTTGACCAGCCCGGGGTTGCCCTTGCCCGCCATGGCCTTCATCACCTGCCCCACGAAGAAGCCGAACAGCTTCTCCTTGCCCCCGTGGTACTCCGCCAGCTTGTCCGGATGGGCGGCCAGCACCGCCTCGACCGCACCGTCGATGGCACCGGTGTCGGTGACTTGGCGCAGGCCGCGCCGTTCCACGATCACGCCCGGTGGCTCGCCGGTGTCGACCATCGTCTCGAGCACCTCCTTCGCGATGCGGCCGTTGATCGTCGCGTCCGCCATCAGGTCGAGCAGCGCGCCCAATGCCGCCGCCGGGACCGGGCTGTCCGCGATGCCGCGCCCGGTGCGGTTCAAGGCTGCGAAGAAGTCGCCCATCATCCAGTTGGCGGCGAGCTTGGCGTCGCGGCCGCGCGCCACCGCCTCGTAGAACTCGGCCGTCGCCTGTTCCGCCACCAGCACCGCCGCGTCGTAGGCCGGCAAGCCGTATTGGCGCACGAACCGCGCCCGCTTGGCGTCCGGAAGCTCCGGCAACGCCTCGCGCAACCCCGCGACCCACGCCTCGTCCAACACCAGCGGCAGCAGGTCGGGGTCGGGGAAGTAGCGGTAGTCGTGCGCGTCTTCCTTGCTGCGCATCGAGCGCGTCTCGCCGCGGCCGGGATCGTACAGGCGGGTTTCCTGCTCGACCACGCCGCCCGCCTCCCAGACCCGCACCTGGCGCCGTGCCTCGGCCTCGATCGCCTGCATCACGTAGCGCACCGAATTGACGTTCTTGACCTCGCAGCGGGTACGGAACGGCTCCCCCGCCCGGCGCACCGAGACGTTGACGTCGGCGCGCATGGAGCCCTCTTCCATGTTGCCGTCGCAGGTGCCGAGATAGCGCAGGATGGTGCGCAGCTTGCGCAGGTAGGCGCCGGCCTCCTCCGGGCCGCGCAGATCCGGCTCGCTCACGATCTCCATGAGCGCCACGCCGGCGCGGTTGAGGTCGATATGGCTCTGCGTCGGATCCTGGTCGTGCAGGCTCTTGCCGGCGTCTTGCTCCAGGTGCAGCCGGGTGATCCCGACCGGCTTGGTGCTGCCGTCCGCCAGCTCGACCTCGATCACCCCCGCGCCCACGATCGGATGCTGGTATTGGCTGATCTGATAGCCGGCCGGCAGGTCGGCATAGAAGTAGTTCTTGCGGTCGAACCGGCTGACCAGGTTGATCCGCGCGTTGAGCCCCAGCCCGGTGCGCACCGCCTGCGCCACGCACTCGCCGTTGATCACCGGCAGCATTCCCGGGAACGCCGCGTCGACGAAGCTGACCTGGGTGTTGGGCTCGCCGCCATAGGTGGCCGAAGCGCCGGAAAACAGCTTGGATTGGCTCACCACCTGCGCGTGGACTTCCAGGCCGATGACGACTTCCCAAGCGCCGTCGGTTCCTTGCAACGCGTAGCTCATGGCATGACCCCGGCGTGCCGCGGCGGCGTGGCGGCGAAGGCGGCGGCCCGTTCCAGCGCGGCGCCGACCGCGAACACGGTCTCCTCGTCGAATGGCCGGCCCAGCACCTGCAAGCCGAGCGGCAGGCCCTCGGCGCTGAGTCCGGCGGGCACCGACAGTCCGGGGATGCCGGCCATGTTGGCCGGCACGGTGAACACGTCGTTCAGGTACATCGTCACCGGGTCGTCCATCCGCTCGCCCTGGGCGAACGCCGCCGACGGCGTGGTCGGCGTCAGCAACGCGTCGACCTGTTCGAACACGTCCGTAAAATCCTTCAGGATCAATGCCCTCACCTTTTGGGCGCGCAAATAGTAGGCGTCGTAATACCCCGACGACAGCACGTAGGTGCCGATCAGCACGCGGCGACGCACCTCCTCGCCGAAGCCTTCGGCGCGGGTGTTCTCGTACATCTCGGTGAGGTCGGCCCCCTCGACCCGACGTCCGAAGCGCACGCCGTCGTAGCGCGCGAGATTGGACGACGCCTCGGCGGGGGCCACGATGTAATAGGTCGCCAGGCCATACTTGGTGTGCGGCAGGCTGACATCGACGATCTCGGCGCCGGCCTCGCGCAGCCAGTCCAGCCCCTGCCGCCACAGCGCCTCGATCTCGGCCGCCATCCCGTCGCTGCGGTACTCGCGCGGCACGCCGATGCGCAGGCCACGCACGCCCCGCCGGCAGGCGGCGCCGAAGTCCGGCACCGGACGGTCGGCGCTGGTGCTGTCCTTCGGGTCGAACCCGGCCATCGAGCCGAGCAGGATCGCGCAATCCTCGACGGTGCGTGCCAGCGGCCCGGCCTGGTCGAGCGAGGAGGCGAACGCCACCACGCCCCAGCGCGAGCAACGGCCATAGGTCGGCTTCATGCCGACGATGCCGCAGAAGCTGGCCGGCTGGCGGATCGAGCCGCCGGTGTCGGTCGCCGTGGCGCCCAGCGCCAGACGCGCCGACACCGCCGCCGCCGAGCCGCCCGAGGAGCCACCCGGCACCAGCCGCCGGTTGTCACCCGGCCGCGACCACGGGCTCGTCACGGCACCGTAGGCGCTGGTCATGTTGGACGACCCCATGGCGAACTCGTCCATGTTGGCCTTGCCCAGGAACACGGCGCCGTCGCGCAACAGATTGGCCGTGACCGTGCTCTCGTAGGGTGGGACGAACGGCTCCAGGATGCGGCTGCCGGCGGTCGTGCGGATGCCGGCGGTGCAGAACAAATCCTTGATCGCCAGTGGGATGCCGGTGAGCGGCCCATGCTCGCCGCGCGCCAGTGCTGCGTCCGCCGCGTCCGCGTGCCGGCGTGCGAGGTCCGGGGTCGGCGTGATGAAGGCGTTCAACGACGGATTCAACCGCTCGATCGCCTGGCCGTAGCCGTCGGCCAGCTCGCGCGCCGAGACCTTGCGGGCGCGCAAGGCGTCGCGCGCCTGCGCCAGGGTGAGGTCGAACATCACTCGACCACCTTGGGCACGGCGTAGAACGCCCCCTCCCGTCGCGGCGCGTTGGCCAGCACCGCTTCCGCCTGGCCGCCATCGCTGACCACGTCCTCGCGCAGCCGCAACGCCATGTGCGCCGCCCCAGCCAGCGGCTCGACCCGCGACACATCGACCTCGTCCAGTTGCTCGATCCAGCCCAGGATGCCGCCGAGCTCCGCCTGGAGTTGCGCCACCTGCGCCTCGTCCACGCGGATACGGGCGAGCTTGGCGATGCGGCGCACCGTCGCGGCGTCGAGCGACATGGTTTCTCCTTGGAATGCCGGTGAACGGCGGACCATAACGGCGGTCATGCCCCTGTTCAACATGACCGACCTGCGCGCCCAACTCGACCCGGGCGAGCGGCTCATCGGCATCGACCCCGGTGCCCGCAGCGTCGGCCTGGCGTTGTCCGACGTGTCCTTGCTCCTGGCCACGCCACACAGCCAGTTCCGCCGCGGCAAGCTGGCGCAGGCGGCGGCGGCGATCGGCCGCCTCGCGCGCGCCGAACGGGCCGGCGGCTTGGTGGTCGGCCTGCCGTTGTCGATGGACGGCACGCCGGGACCGGCGGCGCAGGCGGCACGCGACTGGACCCACGCGCTGATGGCCGCGACCGGGCTGCCGGCGGCGCTGTGGGACGAGCGGCTGTCCTCGGCGGCGGTCAACCGCTTCCTGATCGACCAAGCCGACGCGTCACGGCAGCGCCGGGCCGAGCTGGTCGATCAGATGGCGGCCGCCTACATGCTCCAATCCGCTCTCGACGCGTCCCGGCTGCCCGGTCAGGGCTGATCCAGCCGGTCGATGCGGGCATTGTCGAGCAATCGGCGGGCCGCACCGTCAGTGGCGGTTTCGGCCGCGCGCTCCTGCTTGGTGCGACCGTGGCGGGCACGAGCTTCCCGAGCCGCCGTCGCCGCCACCTCGCGCGCCCGTTGCCGCTTCACCCGCCGAAGATTGACCAGGTCCGCACTCACGCCGAAGCCTCCACGGACGGGCCTGGGCGCGCGCCAGGGTTGAAAATTCGTTGCAACTCGGTCAGAACGTCCCTGACCTCGGATCGAAGGACACGCCCTTGAGCACGATTCTGCTTATCATCGTCATCCTGCTGTTGCTCGGCGCGCTGCCGACCTGGCCCTACAGCGCGAGCTGGGGATACTTTCCGTCCGGCGGCCTTGGCCTGGTGTTGCTCGTCGTCATCGTGTTGCTCGTCCTGGGCCGCATCTAACGGCCGATCACGCCGCGAGTACCCTGCCCGCGACTGCGTCGAGCTTCGCCAATACGGCGGGGTCGCGGGCGGTCGCGGCGGTGATGAGGGCATGATCTAGCGCCCGGTCGCATCCGGCCGGACACGGCCCGCGTGGAGCCCCGACGACCGGCACCACCGCCGCCACCAAGTCGCGCGCCCGATCGGCGTTTTCCAACAACACCTTGACCACCATGTCCACGGTGACATGGCCGTGGTCGGGATGCCAGGAATCGAAGTCCGTCACCATGGCGACCGTGGCGTAACAGAGCTCGGCCTCGCGGGCCAACTTGGCCTCCGGCATGTTGGTCATGCCGATCACGCTGCAGCCCCAGCTTCGATACAGGGCGCTCTCAGCCTTGGAAGAGAATTGCGGCCCTTCCATCACCAGGTACGTACCGCCCCGCGTCACCGGCACGTCGATCGCGCGCGCCGCCTGTTCCAACGCGTCGCCCAGCCGTGGGCAGACCGGATCGGCCACCGAGACGTGCGCCACGCAGCCAGTGCCGAAGAACGACTTGGCGCGTGCAAAGCTGCGGTCGATGAACTGATCGACGATCACGAAACGGCCTGGCGGCAGTTCCTCCCGCAAGCTGCCGACCGCCGACAAAGAGATCACGTCCGTGACCCCGACCCGCTTCAACGCATCGATGTTGGCTCGGTAGTTGAGGTCGGACGGCCCGAGGCGATGGCCCCGGCCGTGTCGCGGCAGGAACACGCAGCGAATATCGTGCAGCCAGCCCTCCAGCACCTCGTCCGACGGATCGCCCCACGGCGTCTCGACCCGGCGCCATGATTTCCGTTCCAGGCCAGGGATGTCGTAGAGGCCGGACCCGCCGATGATGCCGATCACCGGCTGCACAGCGTCCCCCGTATGGCCCGCGCTAATGGACGTCGGCCCAAATCTTGCGCTTGACGGCGTAGGTGACGCCGGTCAGCAAAGTCAGGAACAACACCACCTTGACTCCGATCCGCTTGCGCTGCTCGAGCTCGGGGTTGGCGATGTAGGTCAGGAACGTCGTCACGTCATGGGCTTCCTGCGCCAGCGTCGCCTTGGTGCCGTCGGCGTAGGTGACGCTGTCGTCGCGCAACGGCTGCGGCATCGCGATCTGATGGCCGGGGAACCATTTGTTGTAGTACAACCCGTTGCCGACCTTCACCCCCGCCGGCGGATCACTGTAACCCTGCAACAAATTGTCGACGTAGTCGGCCCCCCCCTCGCGCGCCTTGATGATGACCGACTGGTCCGGCGGCAACGCGCCGTTGTTGGCGGCGCGGGCGGCCTTCTCGTTCGGATAAGGCGAGCGGAAATGGTCGCTCGGCAGCGCCGGACGCTCGGTCGGCTGCCCGTCATCGTTGATCGCCGGCACCGTGATGGTGGCGGCGATCGCCTTGACCTGATCGTCGCTGAGGCCGATGCCCTGGAGATTGCGGTAATACGCCTCCTTCAGCGAATGGCAGTTCGAACAGACTTCCTTATAGACCTGGAAGCCGCGCTGCGCCGAGGCCCGGTCGAACGTCCCGAACAGGCCGGAAAAGCTCCAGGACTGATGCGGCAACGTCTCTTCGGCCGCATAGGCCGAACCGCCGCCAATCGCCAGAAGTGCCGCGATCGCGGCCGCTCGCAGGCGCATCAAACCTTCTCCATCGGCTTGGCCATGGCACCGGACGGCAACGGCCCGCCGCCCATCCGCGTCACCGGCCGGCTGATGCTCTCGGGCAACGGCAACGAGCGCTCCAGGATGCCCAGGAACGGCAGCGCCGCGAAGTGCAGGAAGTAGTAGGTCGTGGCGACGCGGCCGAGCGGGATCCAGACCCCGACCGGATGGTGCGCGCCGACCGCGCCCAGCAACACCAAGTCGGCCACCAGCACGAGCATCATCGGGCGGTAGATCGGCCGGAACCGGGCGCTGCGCACCGGGCTGGTGTCGAGCCAGGGCAGCACGAACAGCACCGCGATGGCACCGAACATCAGCAGCACGCCGAACAGCTTGGACGGCACCGAGCGCAGGATCGCGTAGAACGGCAGGAAGTACCATTCCGGCACCACGTCGGCCGGCGTCACCAGCGGGTTGGCCGGCACGTAGTTGTCGGTGTGGCCCAGATAGTTCGGTGCGAAGAACACCAGGCAGGCGAAGATCAGCAGGTAGACGCAGACGCCCACCGAGTCCTTGATCGTGTAGTACGGATGGAACGGCAGCGTGTCCTGCGGTCCCTTCACCTCGATGCCGAGCGGGTTGTTCGACCCGGTGATGTGCAGGGCCACCACATGCAGGAAGATCACCCCGGTCAGCACGAACGGCAGCAGGTAATGCAGGCTGAAGAAGCGGTTCAACGTCGGGTTGTCGACCGAGAAGCCGCCCCACAGCCAGCTCACCACGCTGTCGCCGACCAGCGGGATCGCGGAGAACAGGTTGGTGATGACGGTGGCACCCCAATACGACATCTGACCCCATGGCAGCACGTAGCCCATGAAGGCGATCGCCATCATCAACAGGAGCAGAACCACGCCGATCATCCACAGCAACTCGCGCGGCTTCTTGTAGGAGCCGTAATACATGCCGCGGAAGATGTGGATATAGACGATGATGAAGAACATCGAGGCGCCGTTGGCGTGCGCGTAGCGCAGCAGCCAGCCATAGTTCACGTCGCGCATGATGCGTTCGACGCTGTCGAACGCCATGCTGGTGTTGGCGGTGTAGTTCATCGCGAGGAACACGCCGGTGGCGATCATGATCGCCAGGTTGATCATCGCCAGCGCGCCGAAGTTCCAGAAGTAGTTGAAGTTCTTCGGTGTCGGGAAGACCGCGTATTCCTTGCTGAGCAAGGTGAAGATCGGCAACCGCGAATCGACCCAGTTCAGCACCGGGTTCCGCATCGCGCTCTTGTGCAAGCCAGCCATGGTCGTGCTCCTGGTATTGCGCGTCGCCGCGTCAGCCGATCTTGATCTTGGAATCGCCGGTGAACTCGTATGGCGGCAACGGCAGGTTGGCCGGTGCCGGGCCGTGTCGCACCCGTCCGGCCACGTCGTATTGGCTGCCGTGGCAGGGGCAGACGTAGCCGCCGAAATCGCCACGCGGGTCGGTCGGCTTGCCGCCCAACGGGATGCAGCCGAGATGGGTGCAAATGCCGATCATGACCACCCATTGATCGTGCCCGGCCTTGACCCGTGCCGCATCCGGCACCGGCTCGATCAACGCGCTGAGCGGCGTCGCTTGGCTGGCCTTGATTTCCTCGGGAGTGCGGTGGCGCAGGAAGATCGGCTTGCCGCGCCACGTCACGGTGATGCCTTGCCCGGCCGGGATCGGCTTCAGGTCGACGTCGAGCGAGGACAGCGCCAGCACGTCGCCGGACGGGTTCATGCTGTCGATCAGCGGCCAAGCCAGGGCACCCACCCCGATCACCGCCGCCGAGGTGCCCAGCAGCTTGAGGAAGTCGCGCTTGGAGCCATCCGCCGCGATTTCGTGACCGGAGGCGTCAGCCGTTACAGACATCGTATCCGTCATCCCATAAATATGCCGCCATGCTACGGCTGCGGCTGCGCTCCCGCAACGTGCCGGGGAATGCCGCCTGCCTAACACTTAGATCGGCCGGGAACGATGCAAGAAGCAGTTTCACATACCCACCTGCAACCGCAGGCGAAGGCCTGGTTCGAGGCGTTGCGCGACCGGCTGTGCGCCGAGTTCACCGCGATCGAGGCCGCCGCCGGCAGCGAAGCGGGCTTCGAGCGCACCGCCTGGAGCCGCCCCACCGAGGACGGCTCGGCCGGCGGTGGCGGCGTGGTGAGCCTGATGCGCGGGCGCGTGTTCGAGAAGGTGGGCGTCAACGTCTCGACGGTGTGGGGCACCTTCAGTCCAGAGTTCCGCGCCCAGATCCCCGGTGCCGCCGAGGACCCGCGGTTCTGGGCCAGCGGCATCAGCCTGGTGGCGCACATGGCGAGCCCGCGCGTCCCGGCGGCGCATTTCAACACCCGGATGCTGGTCACGACCCAGGGCTGGTTCGGCGGCGGCGGCGACCTCACGCCGATGGTGCTCGAGACGCCCGAAGCACGGGAGGACGCGGCGGCGTTCCACGCCGGCTTCCGCGACGCCTGCGACCGCCACGATCCCGAGTACTACCCGCGCTTCAAGGCGTGGTGCGACCGCTATTTCTTCCTGCCGCACCGGGACGAGCCGCGCGGCGCCGGGGGCATCTTCTACGACCACCTAGCCAGCGGCGACGTTGCCGCCGACTTCGCCTTCACCCGCGACGTGGGCAGCGCTTTCGCCACCGCCTACCCGCAAATCGTGCGCCGCCGCATGTACGAGCCCTGGTCAGCGGCCGAGCGCGAGCACCAGTTGGTCCGACGCGGCCGCTACGTGGAGTTCAACCTGATCCACGATCGCGGCACGCTGTTCGGGCTCAAGACCGGCGGCAACGTCGAGGCGATCCTGATGAGCCTGCCGCCGGAGGCGCGCTGGCCTTGACTGGTGCTCCGGTCAGTGCGCTCCGGCACCGGGCTTGGCGCCCACCTTGATCGGACTGAACAGCAGCGTGAGCGGCACCGCCACGAACGACAGCACCGCGCAGCCCAGGAACACGTCCGAGTATCCCAGGATTTCGGCCTGGGTGTGCAACGTCGTGTAGATGAATCCCTCCGCCCGGGTCGCCGCGTCGGCGGAGGAGTGCCCGAGGTTCACGAAAGCCTGCTTCACCTGCGCCAGCGTCGAGGCGTAGCCCGGGTCGAGCGGCGTCAGGTGGGCGACCAGGTAGGAGCTGTGGACCTGTGTCCGCTGCGTGATCTCGGCGCTGGCGAGCGAGATGCCGATCGAGCCCGCGATGTTGCGGAACATGGTGCTGAGCGCAGCCCCGTCGCCGTTCTGCTGCTTGCTCAGCGTCGCGAACGAGATGACGCTGATCGGCACGAACAGGAACGCCAGCGAGACGGTCTGCGACACCCGGATCAGCACCAGATGGTCGAAGCTGATGTCGGGCGTCAATGTGGACGAGTAGAGCAGCGCCGCTCCCAGTGACGCGAAGCCCACCAGCACGATCAGCCGCGTCTGCACGTACGGCATGACGCGCTGGGTGATCGGGATCAGCAGGATGAGCACCACGGCACCCGGCGACAGGATGAAGCCGGCCAACGTCGCGGTGTAGCCGAGCACGGTCTGCGAGAACTGCGGGATCACCACCGACGAGGAATACAGCACGCCGAAGCAGACCGCGATCATCAGGCAGCCGACCGAGAAGTTGCGGTCTCGGAACACGCCCAGATCGACGATCGGCCTGCGGGTGAAGTTGAGCCAGGCGATCGCCAGGATGATGCCCGTCGCCGAGAGGATGCTGAACAGGATGATGAAGTTGGAGCCGAACCAGTCGTCGTCCTCGCCGCGGTCGAGCACGACCTGCAGGCAGCCGATGCCCAGCGCGATCAGCCCGATGCCGATGAAGTCGATGTGCTTGTCGCCGCGGTTGGCCCAGGGCGGGTCCTCGACCAGCGCCGCCACCGCGAGGAACGTGCCGATGCCGACCGGCACGTTGATGAAGAAGATCCAACGCCAGCTCGCGTGGTCGGTGATCAGTCCGCCCAGCGTCGGGCCCAGCACCGGGGCCACCACGGTGGCGATCGCCGTGACCGCGAACGCGGCGCTGCGCTTGGCCGGCTCGAACGTGTCGAGGATGATGGATTGCTGGTTGGGCTGCAGGCCGCCACCGAAGAAGCCCTGCAGCAGCCGGAAGAAGATCAGCTCGTAGAGGTTGCCGGCGATGCCGCACAGGAAGCTGCTCACCGTGAACATCGCGATGCAGATCAGGAAATACTGCTTGCGTCCGAACACCCGCCCGAGCCAGCCGGAGATCGGCAACACGATGCCGTTGGCGACCAGGTAGGAGGTCAGCGTCCAGGTGCTCTCGTCGTTGCTGGCGCTCATGCTGCCGGCGATGTGCGGCAGCGCCACGTTGACGATGGTGGTGTCGAGCACCTCCATGAACGCCGCCATGGTGACGACCATGGCGATCACCCATGGGTTCGCCTTCGGGCGCCACTCCGCCTGCGCGCCGCTCCCGGCCGCCGCACTCATTTCAGGCTGACCGCCGGTTCCACGGAGAGGCCCAGCGGCAGCGGCAGGGCGGGGTCGAGGCCGCTGTCGATGTCGATCTTGACCGGGACGCGCTGCACGATCTTGACGTAGTTGCCGGTGGCGTTCTCCGCCGGGAAGGCGGTGAACCGGCTGCCCGAGCCGAGCTGCACGCTGTCGACGTGCCCCTTCAGCTTGAGCGATGGATACGCGTCGACCGCGATATTGACCGCCTGGCCGGCCCGCATCCGGTCTAGCTGGCTCTCCTTGAAGTTCGCCGTGACCCAGACTTGCGGGCTGACCAGCGAGGTCACTGCGGCGCCGGCGGTCAGGTAATTGCCCAACTCGACGTTGCGCTTGGTGATCCACCCGTCCTGCGGCGCCTTCAAGGTGGTGTAGCCGATGTTGATGTTGGCCTGGTCGAGCTGGCCCTGCGCCTGCGCCACCTGGCCTTCGAGCTGGCGCACCTGCGCGGCACTCTGCGCGATCAGCGTCGCAACCGGCTGCGCTTGCAACAAGTCCGCTTTGGCGGCGGCGAGGTTGGCCTCGGCCTGCCGCTGACCCGCGGTCGCTTGGTCGATGTTGGTCTGGGTGGTCGCGGCGCGGGCGATGCTGGTCTGCCGCCGCGCATCCTGCTGGGCGCGTGTCAGCACCGCCTGTTGCGCCTGGACCTGCGCCTGTGCCGCAAGCAGCTTCGCCGGGTAGGTGATGCGCGCGAGCGCCAGCGCCGCTCGGGCGGAGTCCAACTGACCCTTGGCCGCCTCGAGCTGCCCGGCTGCCTGCTCGCGGGCCGCGATGTAGGTGCGCGGCCCGATCGTCAGCAGCGTCTGGCCCGCCCTCACGAACTGGTTGTCGTTGATGTCCAAGGTCACGACGTAGCCGCTGACCTGCGGCGCGATCGTCACGGCACGGCCGTCGGTGTAGGCGTCGTCGGTGGTCTCGATGTTGCGGTTGGCGATGTAGTAGTAGAGGCCGCCGGCGATGGCCAGCAACGCCACCACGGCCAGGATCACCCAAATCAGCGGCGAACGGCGCTTCTTGGTTTCGTCAGCCTCGCCACCCTTCCCCCCACCGGCCTTGTCATCGGCGTCGGAGGGCGCGTCCACCTTGGGTGCCTTGGTCCTGGGCACGTCCGTCCTCGGCGCGTCCGTCCTCGGCGCGTCCTGGCGTGGCGGCCGGGCGTCGCCACGGTCGCGCTCCAAATCCACCCGCTCAGCCGTGGGGTTGCCAGCAGCCGGCCGGGCGCCCGACGCGGGCTCGGCGTCCATCGCACGCGGATGCGAGTCGTCGTAGGGCATCGCCAACTCCCGGATGGTGCCGCTCACAGCGACCCTGGTTAACGCGGGTTTTTAAATACGGTTTCCGCACCAGCCAGGTCCGGCCTCACCCGCAAGGCCGTCTGCCCGACACGACGACGGGCAGGATTGCGCCTGCCCGTCGTCCCGGTCAAACATATGTTCGCGAGGCGGACCTGACGATCACGGCTTGCCGTGGCTGTGCAGGCTGTTCGGCGCGGTCGGATCGGCGAACTCGGCATCCGTTGCCTGCTGGTCGAGATAGGTGTTGATGCCAGCCTGGGTCTGGTGGTCGCCGCCATTCGGCTGACCGTTGAACTCGTCGGCCATCGCCACGCCGCCGCTGGCCAGAGCCGCCACGGCAGCCGCCGCCAAGATGAAACTACGCATATCTAAGCCTCTCGGTTTGTCGGGGCAGAACATACCGCCGGTCGACCACCTATAAGATGTCGCGCCGCAGCATTGGCAGAACGCCCATCCCGGCTTTGAGGCATATCACGCCGGCACATAGGTCGTGCCGCAATCCGCCTGGCTCAGGCGGCGAAGGTCTGGGTGCGCACCAGCCGCGCGTAGAGGCCGCCTCGCGCGAGCAGGTCGGCGTGGGTGCCCTGCTCCACCGCCCGGCCGTCCGCCACCACGACCACCAGGTCGGCGTCGCGCACCGTCGAGAGCCGGTGTGCCACCACGATGGTGGTCCGCCCCCGGCGCAGTTCCGCCAGCGCCCCCTGCACCGCGGCCTCGCTTTCGGCGTCGAGCGCGCTGGTGGCCTCGTCGAGCAACAGGATGCGGGCCCGCGCCAGCAGCGCCCGCGCCAGCGCCACGCGCTGCCGCTGCCCGCCCGACAGCCGCTGACCGCCGGGTCCCACCTCGGTGTCGTAGCCGTTCGGGAGGCGGCGGATGAAATCGTGCGCGGCGGCGGCCCGGGCGGCATCGTGGATCTGCGCGTCGCTGGCACCGGCGCGGGCCAGGCGGATGTTGGCCGCGACCGTCGTGTCGAACAGCAGCGCGTCCTGCCCGACGTAAGCGATCGCGGCGCGCAGGCTGTGCAGTGTCGCGTGGCGGACATCGGCACCGTCGATCCGCACCGCGCCACCGCTCGCGTCGTGCAGCCGGGGGATCAGCGACAGCGCCGTCGACTTGCCGGCCCCGGACGGGCCGACCAGCGCCAGCGTGAGGCCGGGGCGGGCCACGAACGACAGGCCGCGCAGGCCCAGGCGGCCGTCCGGGTAGGCGAAGCTCACGTCGTCGAACACGACCTCGCCCCGGCCGTCCGGCAATGCGGTGGCACCCGGCCGATCGACGATGCCGGGCGGCTCGTCGATCACCCGGAACACCCGCACCAGCCCGGCCAGGCCCTCCTGCAGCGCGGCGTTCAGGCTGCCCAGCGCCCGCAGCGGCCGCGAGGCGATCAGCAGGGCGGTCACGAAGCCGGTGAAATTGCCCAGCGTGCTGCCGCCCGCCGCCGCCCGCCAGCCGGCGAAGCCCAGCACCGCCGCGACCGCGCTGCCGCCCAACACTTCGAGCAGCGGGTCGATCCGGGCGCGCGAGCGGTTCATCGACAGCAGCGCGCGGTACAGTTGCGCGAAAGCGAGCTGCGCGCGCGCCGTCTCGTGCGCCTCGAGCCGCCAGGCCCGCACCGTGCGCGCCTGCGCGAAGCTCTCGTTGAGCAGCGTCGCCGTCTCGCCCATCCGCTCCTGCATCCCGCCGCTGGCGCGGCGGATGCGCTTGCCGATGCGCTGGATCGGCAGCCCGGCCAGCGGATACAGGCAGGCGGCGACCAGGCTCAGTTCCCAGTCGAGATAGAGCATCGACGCCGCGAGGCCCAGCACCGTCACCGCGTCGGCCAGGCCGGCCACGGCGCGGGTCATCGCCTCGCGGATGGTCGCGGCGTCGGTCGTGAAGCGCGCCGCCAGCGCGGCCGGCGGCTCGCGCTCGACCCGGGTGAGGTCGGCGCGCATCAGGTGCGCGAACATCCGTCCCTGCAGCGCCTGGATCGTCAGCAGCACGATCTTCTGCACCTGCACCGTCTGCAGGTACTGCGTCACCGCCTTGGCCACGGTGACGGCCACCACCAGCACCGGCACCTGGTACAGGATGCGCGCGTCCTTGCGCTCGAACAGCCCGATGGCGCGGTCGATCAGCACCGGGTACAGCGCCTGCGTGCCGGCCATCAGCACGGTCAGCACGACGATGAAGGCCAGTTGGCCGCGGTAGCGCCGGACGTGCTCGCGCCACAGCCGCCGCAGCAGCGCGCCGGTGCCGTCTCGCGCGGCGTCGGTGGCAAGTCCGGGGGCGACCATGGAGTCCATGGCGCTGCGTATCAGCCGGGCCGGCGGGCCGCCAGTTCGGCCA
>CAXTVL010000036.1:0-343 GCA_964247515.1 uncultured Acetobacteraceae bacterium
GCTGCGTTGGTGGCCATGTCGCCATGCGCCGGGTCGCGCGTGGGCGTCACCTCGACCCGTGCCGCAACGGCATCGTCGAGGCCGGGCGCCGCGTCGCGCAGCGCCGCCAGCACGGCCAGCCGCAGGTCGGCGAAGATGTCGTCGCTCATGGCAAGAACCCGTTCAGCCGGAGACGTTGAGGTCGGTCAGCCGCGCGTGCTCCTGGCGCGCGAAACGGTCGGTCATGCCGGCCACGTAGTCGACGATGGCGGCGGCGGCGCGGGTGCTGCCGGGCGGCGCGCCCGCCCCGCCGCGCCCCCCGGCGGGGCGCCCCGCCGGGGCGGGGGGGCGCCGCGCGCCCCAA
>CAXTVL010000036.1:353-1018 GCA_964247515.1 uncultured Acetobacteraceae bacterium
GCGGCCCGGGTCGGGCTTGCGGTCCTGACCTTCGGGCGGCGCGCCGGCCCGGCCGCGCCACTCGTCGGGCAGCAGCGACGGGTCGGCGTGCAGCAGCGCGAACAAATCGGCGGTCAGCCTTCGCGCCTTGGCGGTCATGCGGTTGACCGTCCAGTGCCGGTACAGCCGGGCGAACAGGAAGTCCTTGATCGCCCGGTTGGCCTCGGCCATCGCCGGGCTGAAGCCCACGACGGACGCCTTGCTGGCCCGGATCGCGTCGGCGTCGGCCGGGCCCAACGCCGCGATGCGGCGGCGGCTCTCCTCCACCATGTCGGTGACGAGCGCGTGGATCACCCGGCGCACGGTCTCGTGCCGCAGCCGGTTGGGCGGCATGTCGAGGCTGGCGCGCCCGGCCAAGCCCAGCGCCGACCCCACCACCCGCAGAAGCCCGCGGTAGCCCGGCGGCAGCAGGTCGGCCCGGCCGGCCCGCCCGACCAGGTAGCGGCAGATGGGGTGCGACTCCCACAGCACGAAGTCGTCGGCGACGATCACCGGCACCTGCGCGTTCGGGTTCAGCGCCAGGAATTCCGGCGAGCGCAGCGACAGGCCGTCGGCGCCCCACGGTTCGTGCTCGACCTCGAGGCCGAGTTCGACGCAGAGCCAGAGCACCTTGCGCACGTTGATCG
>CAXTVL010000036.1:1028-13869 GCA_964247515.1 uncultured Acetobacteraceae bacterium
GCCCGGCCTCGCGCAGCGCCTCGCCCACCACCGGCAGATGCGCGAGGTCGCCGGGCGCCAGCAGGTCGGCGCGCCAGCCGTCGTCGAGGTCGTGGCTGTGATAGGCGATGTCGTCGGACAGCGCCGCCACCTGCGCCTCGGCCGAGGCCTGGCTGTGCAGCCGCAATTTGTGCCTCGCGTCGTACTCGGCCAGGTACGGCGGCGCCTTCTTGATCGGCCCGTTGTGCTTGGCCAGCCCCTCCAGCGTCTCCCAAGTCAGGTTCAGGCCGTCGAACGCGGCGTAGCGGCCCTCCAGCAGCGTGACGATGCGCAGCGACTGGGCGTTGTGGTCGAAGCCGCCATGCGGGCGCATCGCCTCGGCCAGCGCGTCCTCGCCGGCGTGGCCGAACGGCGGGTGGCCGAGGTCGTGCGCCAGCGCCAGCGCCTCGGCCAGATCCTCGTTCAAGCCCAGCTCGCGCGCCGCCGAGCGGGCGATCTGCGCCACCTCGATGCTGTGGGTCAGCCGGGTGCGGTAGAAATCGCCCTCGTGGTTGACGAACACCTGGGTCTTGTATTGCAGCTTGCGGAACGCGGCGCTGTGGATGATGCGGTCGCGGTCGCGCTGCCACGGGCTGCGCGTGACGCTCTCCGGCTCCGGGTGCAGCCGGCCGCGCGCGGTCTCCGGGCGCACCGCCCATGGCGCGGGTGTGGTGTCGATCATCGACCGGCAGTACACGCTCGTATCGCCTCCTTCAATCGCCGCGCGTTTGCGCCTATGTTCACGCCATGGAAATGCAGCCGTTCCGCCTGACCGACCGCGCCGCCAGCCGCATCGCAGAGATCGCGCGCCAACAGGGCGAGGGCGCCGCGTTGCGCGTCGCCGTGCTGGCCGGCGGCTGCAGCGGCTTCCAGTACAAGTTCGAGCTCGACCGCGCCCCGGCGCCAGGCGATTTGGTGATCGGCGAGGGCGACGCGCGGGTGCTGATCGACCAGGCCAGCATGGACCTGCTGGCCGGCTCCGAGCTCGACTACACCGACGCGCTGATGGGCAGCCATTTCGCGGTGCGCAACCCCAACGCCAGTTCCGGCTGCGGCTGCGGCGCCAGCTTCTCGGTCGACTGAACCCGCTGCCCAGGTGAAGCTCGCGACCTGGAACGTCAACTCGGTCCGCCAACGCCAAGCCCTTGTGGCCGACTGGCTGGGGCGCGTGCGGCCCGACGTGCTGTTCCTGCAGGAGATCAAGTGCGAGGCGGCGGCGTTCCCGGCCGCCGCCTTCGAGGCGATTGGCTACCGCTGCGAGGTGATCGGCCAGAAGGCCTATAACGGTGTCGCGGCGCTGGCCCGGGTGCCGTTCGAGGTCCGCCACCCTCGTCTGCCGGACCTCCCGGACGACGACGCGCAGGCCCGCTACATCGAGGTCGCCGCCGACGGGGTGACGCTGGCTGGACTCTACCTGCCCAACGGCAACTCAGGCGGCGAGGCCGGCTACGAGTACAAGCTGGCGTGGATGCGCGCCCTCGGCCGGCGCGCGGCGGAGCTGCTGGCCGACGACACGCCTTTGGCGCTGCTGGGCGACTTCAACGTCTGCCCGACCGACGCCGATTTCGCCGCCGGCACGCTGTCCGCCGACGACGCGCTGCTGCGCCCGCCGACCCGCGCCGCGTTCCGGTCCCTGCTGTGGCAAGGGCTGACCGACGCCGCCCGCGCGCTGCACCCGACCGGGCCGGCCTACACGTTCTGGGACTACCAGGCCGGTGCCTGGCCGCGCGACCGGGGGTTGCGCATCGACCTGGCGCTGCTGTCGCCGACCCTGGCCGAGCGCCTGGTCGCGGCCAGCCCGGACCGCGACGAGCGCGGCAAGCCGCAGCCATCCGACCACGTGCCGCTGGTGGTCGAACTCGCCTGAGCTACGCCGCCTGCAACGCCGCTTGCCTGTCCATGAACGCCGCCAGCGCCGCGCGCTGCTCCGGCGTCATGTGCAGGCCGAGCTTGGTGCGGCGCCAGACGACGTCGTCGGCGGTCTGCGCCCACTCGTGCTGGCGCATCCAGTCCACCTCGCGCTCGCTGAGCCCGGCGCCGAAATCGCGCCCGAGATCGGCGGCCTGGCGCGCCTCGCCCAGCACGCGCCCGGCGCGGGTGCCGTAGGTCCGCACCAGGCGGGCGGCGACCGGCTCGGTCAGGAACGGATAGGTCCGGCGCAGCTCGGCCGCGAGCCGCGCCGCGCCGTCCCAGGCCATGTCGCCGCCCGGCAGCGCCGCGCCCGAGGTCCATGGCTTGCCCACGCCCGAGAGCACCGGCGACAGCTTCTCGAGCGCCGCCTCCGCCAGCCGGCGATAGGTGGTGATCTTGCCGCCGAAGATCGACAGCAGGGGCGCGCCGCCCTCGGGCGCGTCCAGCGTCAGCACGTAGTCGCGCGTCGCCGCCTGCGCCGCCGTGGCGCCGTCGTCGTAGAGCGGCCGCACGCCGGAATACGAGCGCACCACGTCGGCCGGCGTCACCGTGCGGCGGAAATAGTCGCTGACCGCGCCGCACAGGTACTCGGTCTCCGCCTCCGAGATCGCGACCTGCGCCGGGTCGCCAGTGAAGTCCTGGTCGGTGGTGCCGATCAGGGTGAAGTCCTGCTCGTACGGGATCGCGAAGCAGATGCGGCCGTCGGCGTTCTGGAAGATGTAGCAACGGTCGTGGTCGTACAGCTTGCGGGTGACGATGTGGCTGCCTTTGACCATCCGGACACGGCCCGGCGCGTTCGAGCGCACCGCTTCGCTCAGGAACGAGCCGGCCCACGGCCCGGCGCCGTTGACCAGCGCGCGGGCGCGCACCTCGCGCGTCGCGCCGCTGGCGACGTCGCGCAGGGTCAGCCGCCAAAGGGCGCCGTCGCGGGTGGCGGAGACGCAGGCGCAGCGGGTCAGCAGCGTGGCGCCGCGCTCCACCGCGTCCTGCGCGTTCAGCAGCACCAGGCGGGAATCCTCGACCCAGCAATCGGAATACTCGAACCCGGTCACGTACTCCGGTTTCAGCGCGGCGCCGGCCGGGTCGCGCCGCAGGTCGAGCGTGCGGCTGCGCGGCAGCAGCTTGCGCCCGCCCAGGTTGTCGTAGAGGAACAGGCCGAGCCGGATCAGCGCCTTGGGGCGCAGCCCGGCATGGTGCGGCAGCACGAAGCGCAGCGGCCAGATGATGTGCGGCGCCATGCGCATCAGCACCTCCCGCTCCCGCAGCGCCTCGCGCACCAGCCGGAACTCGCGGTATTCGAGGTAGCGCAGGCCGCCATGCACCAGCTTGGTCGAAGCCGAGGAGGTGGCGCCGGCGAGGTCGCCCTTTTCCACGATCAGCGGCCGCAACCCGCGCCCGGCCGCGTCGCGCGCGATGCCGCAGCCGTTGATGCCGCCGCCGATGACGGCCAGGTCGAACACTTCCGCGTCGGACGGCATTGGCTGCCCCGTAATTTATTACATCAGCCTATGACATTTTGTGGCGGCAAACTCAATCCGCAAGCTACTTGCCCCCCGCGAAGGCGTGCAGCCCGCTCAGCAGCGAGCGGTGGAACAGCACCGCGATCATCACCGTCGGCAACGACAGCAGCAGGCCGGCGGCGGCCATGTGGCCGTATTCCGGGTTCATGCCGTTGGCCAGGAACCCCGCCACCTGCACCGGGAAGGTGATGTTGCTCGAGGTGATGACGAAGGCGATGAAGAACTCGTTCCAGGTCAGGATCGTGACCAGCAGCCCGGCGGCGGCGATCGACGAGCGGGTCAGCGGCAGCACGACATGGCGGAACGCGCCCCAGCGGGTGCAGCCGTCGATCCGCGCCGCCTCCTCGGCGTCCTCCGGAAGCGAGCGCAGGTAGGCCAGCATGATCCAGCAGGTGAGCGGCAGGTTGATCGCGATGTAGAGCAGCGCCACGCCGGTCTCGGTGTTGAGCAGATGGGTGCGCAGGAACAGGAAGTAGAACGGCATGATCAGCGCCGCCGGCGGCATCATGCGGGTCGAGATGATCCAGGATTCGAGCCGCGCGTTGGCGCGGGTGCGGAAGCGGGTCAGCGCGTAGGCCATCAGCGGGCCGAACACGACGCTGAACGCGAGCGAGACCGCGACCACGTGCAGGCTGCGCCACAGCGCCGCGTGGTCGACGTTGGCCCACACCCACGCGACGTTCTCGGTGGTGATCGGGCTGGGGAACCAGACCGGCTGCTCGGACTGTATCTGAACCTTGTACTTGAAGCTGGTGTTGACCAGCCAGTACAGCGGCGCCAGCCAGACGCCCAGGAACAACGCCAGTGCCACGCCGCCGATGACGCGCCCGAGTCCGGCGCGACGGCGGCGCGAGCGGGCGCGCCGGAGGCCCTGCGTGGTGGCGCTCACCGGTAGACCTGCGTGTCCCACTTGGCGACCTTGAGCCAGACCGCCGTGCTGACCAGCCCCAGGATCAACGTGATGACGCCGGCGGCGGCGGCGACCGAGACCTGCGAACTCTCGGAAATGCCGGTCTTGTAGATATACAGCGACAGATCGACCGTGGCGTTGCCCGGGCCGCCATTGGTCAGCAGCTCGGTCGCCGCGAACACCTGGCTGCACAGGATGAACTCGAAGATCGCCGCCACCGCCAGCAGCGGGCGCAGCAGCGGCAGGTGGATGTGCCACACCGTCGCCCAGAACGAGGCGCCGTCGATCTTCGCGGCCTCCGTGGGTTCCACCGGCAGGCTCTTGAGGCCGCCCAGCAGCAGGATCACCGCGAGCGGCGACCACTGCCAGGTCTGCACGAACATGATGGTGGCCAGCGCCCCCCCGGCGCTGCCGGTGGGCGAGATCAACGTCCCGGTCAGCATCTCGATCACCTGCGGCACCGGGCCGTACAGCGGGTCGAGCATCAGGCTGAACACCAATGCCATCGCCACCGGCGAGACCGCCAGCGGCACCAGCACCAGCACCGTGACCAGGCCGGACAGCCGGCCCGCGAACAGGTGGATCAGGTAGGCGATCAGCAGGCCCACCGCGATGCACGCGAAGGTCGAGCCGAACGAGACCAGCAGCGTCACCAGGAGCGCGTGCGAACCGTTGGCGCTGCCCAGAACGTGCGCGTAGTTGGCGAAGCCCACGAACCGGCGCGGCAGGTTCGGCAACGCGATGTCGACGTTCACGAACGACAGGTAGACGGCGTACAGGAATGGCGGCACCGACAGCGCCGCCAGCAGCAGGAAGCCCGGCATCGGCACCAGCCACGGCGAGGCGAACCAGCTCCGGCGGCGGCTCGGCCGCAAGCCGCCGACCGGGGCTGCCAGCGCGGCGGCTTCCGTCGTGCTCATGGCCGCCGGCAACTGTCAGTCAGAAAACAGCTCTTTGTAGGCGCGCGGCTTGCCGGCCAGTCCCTCGGTCTTGAAGCGGTCGGACACCTCGGCGGCGGCGGCAGTCAGCGCGTCGCCGGCCGGCTTGGCCCCGGTGAACACGCTCTCGATCTGGGCGCCGATGATGTCGCCCATCTCGCGCCATTGCGGGATCATCGGCCGGTACTGCGTCTTGGTGATCGCCTGCCCGTCGCTCACCGCCTTGATGTAGGCGGGGTCGAGCTTGCTTTTCAGCAGGTCCGACTGGTTGACCGATTTGCGGTCCTCGTTGCCGATGTCCTTCGCGGTGCGGGCGAACTCCATCTGCTGCGACGTGGCCCATTGCAGGAACGACGACGCCGCGTCGAACACCTTGCCCTTCGGGTCGACGCTGGAGGCGACCGCCAGCCCGATCGCGTAGTTGGCCGGATAGGCGCCCTTGGGGCCGGCCGGCACCACCGCGTAGCCGATCTTGCCGACCACGTTGGACTGCTTGGGGTCGATGAAGGTCGGGTAGAACGCGGTGCTCTCGACGGTCATGGCGACCCGCCCGGCCGCGAACGAGGACGACACCTGCGGCCAGCCCCAGGTGCCCGAACCGGGCGGCCCGGCATCCTGGATCAACTTTGCGTAGTGCTCGGTGCCCTCGACCGCCGCCGCGCTGTCGAACGCGGGGGTCATGTCGGGCTTGAGGAAGTCGCCGCCGTACGAGCGCAGCCACCCGGTCCAGGTGTAGACGTTCATGCCCTCGCCGCGCAGGCCGCGCAGCGCGATGCCGAAGGTGCGTGGCGGCTTGGACACCTTCTTGGCCGCGTCCTCCAGCTCGGCGATGGTCCGGGGCACGGCGATCCCGGCGGCGTCGAGCAGATCCTTGCGGTAGTAGAGGATCGTCACCTCGGAGTAGATCGACAGGCCGTACAGCTTGCCGTCCCAGGAATACGAGCCCTTCAGGCTGTCGAACACGTCGTCGAGCTTGTACGCCGGCTTGATCGCGGCATCGAGCGGCAGCACCCAGCCCGACGAGGCGAACAGCGGGATGTAGTTGTTGTCCAGGCAATAGAGCTGGAAGCCGCCGGCCTTGTTCGCCGCGTCGGCGACGATGTGGCTGCGCAGGTCGTTCTCGGGGTAGTCGGTGAAGTTGATGGTGGCCCCGGTCGCCTGCTCGAACAGGGCCTTGTGCCCCTCGATGAAGTCCATCGCCGGGAGGTGGCGGCAGGCGACGTTGATGGTGACGCCGGCGAACGACCCCGGCTTGGCGTAGTCGGCGAGCGAGGCCTGCACCGCGCCCTCGTAGTCCTGCGCGACAGCGAGCGTCGGCAAGGCAAGGCACGCCGAGACCATCGGCAGCAGCAGGCGCTTCATCCGTTCCCCCTGTGTGACCGTTCCCGGCGTCACGCTGGCGTGAGGGTATTCCACGGCGTCCGGGGGCGGTCAATCGACCCGGATGGGCAGGCGCCGAGCCGCGCTTGTCAGCCTTGCCGCGACTGGATAAGCCCGTTCCGGCCTCGCCGGAGTACGACCGTGGACGTCCTGACCGGGACCGCTGTGCGCCGTCCCGCCTCCTGGCGGCGCGCCGCGCTGCCGCTGGCGGCGACGATGCTGCTGGCGGGGGCGCTGCGGGCCCACGACATCGGCGCCGCCTCGCTCTGGAACGACGAGCTGTTCAGCCGGCTCTACGCGCAACTGGGCTGGCGCTACCTTTGGACGACCGGCTTCAGCCTGGAGACCAACCCGCCCACCTACTACACCCTGTTGCTCGGCTGGATGCGCCTCTTCGGCGACAGCGAGGCGGCGATGCGCTCGCTGTCGCTGGTGGCCTCGGTCGCCACCGTGCCGCTGGTCTACGCGCTCTCGCGCGAGTTCGCGGGGGTGGGTTGCGCGCTGCTGGCGGCGCTGCTGTTCGCGGTGCTGCCGATGCAGGTCTACTTCGCCCAGGAGGCGCGCGCCTACGGCCTGATGCTGCTGCCGGTCGCCTTGGCGCTGCTGGGCATGGCGCGCCTGCTGCGCGCGCCGCGGACGACGCGCCACCTCGCGCTCTACGGCGTGGGCGCCACCCTCGCGGTCTACGTCCACGTCACGTCGTTCCTGGTGCTGGCGGCGATCAACCTGGCGTTCCTGGCCGGCGTGCCGGCTCGCGGCGGGGTCGGCTGGGCGGGGCTGTGGCGCTGGCTGCTCGTCAACGCGATGGTGGCGGCGCTGTGCGTGCCGGAGGCGCTGGCGGCCCTGACCGAACTCGGCGCCAACCGGATGAGTTGGATGGGTCCGGTCAGCGTCCACGATGTCTTGCTCTCGCTCGGCGTGCTGGTCACGGGGCCGGCCACCACCCCGGGCAAGCTCTGCATCGGCCTGGGCCTGCTGGCGCTGGCGGCGCTGGCGGTGACGCTGCGGGCGGTCCGGCCGGAGCGGCGCGCGACCCTGGTGCTGGTGGCGGTGCCGGTGCTCGACCTGGCGCTGATCCTGCTGGCCGGGCTGCGGCAGCCGATCCTGGTGCCGCGCCTGCTGTGCTGGATGGGGCTGCCGCTCAGCGTGCTGCTGGCACTCGCCCTGACCCGACGCAGCTTGGCGCGGCCGGTGCTGGGCGGCGCCGTCGTGCTGGCGCTGGGCGTCGGCCTGCTGTTCCAGTGGCGCCAGGGCGAGCGTGGCAAGGAGCCGTGGCGGCTGCTGCTGGCCCGCCTGCACGCGCCACTGGTCAACGCCGACCTCGTGGTGGTGGGGCCATGGACGCAACCGATGGCGCTCGCCGCCTATGGGCAGGGGATGGCGCGGGTGCGCCACTGGGACGAGCACCTGCCCGCCACGGTCGAGAGCACGGTGATCGCCCGCCAGCTCGGCGCCGGCGAGATCGGGCGCGACGAGTTGCTGGCCGCCATCCGCGCCGGCCAGCGCGTGCTGCTGATCCAGCGCGAGTTCGAATATTCGTACCAGCCGTTGCTGACCGGCCTGGTGCCGCCCAGCCGCGTCATCAGGCAGGATTGCGGCCCGTCCGACTGCCTCGAGGCGCTGTACTGGGAGCCGGGCGCGTGACCGCTCAGCCCAGCCACCGCGCCAGCACCGGCATCGCGTCGGCGGCGTGGCGGCGGCCGAAGCCGATCCGCAGGCGGTCCTGCGGCACCGCCGCGAGCGGGGTGCGGTAGACCGAGGACGGCACCAGCAGGATGCCGGTCTCGCGCACCAGCCGGGCGGCGAACGCGTCCGCGCCCTCTGGCCCGAGGAAGCGCGGGAACGCCAGCACGCCGGCCCGCGGCTCGGCCCAGGCGAACAGGTCGGGCCGGCGCGCGAGCGTGGCCCGCAGCGCGGCGAGGTTCTCGCGGGCGATCGCCGCGTTGCGCTCGAGCAGGAGGCTGCCTTGGCGCAGCGCCGCCGCCGCCAGCCGCTCGTTGTGCGGCGAGCCGGCGATGGTGAGGTATTGCCGGGCGCGCTCCAGCCGCGCCACCAGCGCCGGGTCGCGGCAGGCGATCCAGCCGACCCGCAGGCCCGGCAGCCCGTAGCTCTTGGACATCACCCCCAGCGACAGCGCCCGCTCGTAGAGGTCGGCCGCGGCCGGCAGGCGCCACGCCGGATCGTGCTCGGTCAGCCGGTACACCTCGTCGGACAGCAGCCAGATGCCGCGCGCGCGGCACAGCGCGACGATCGCGGCGAGGGCGGCGTGCGAGGCGACGGTGCCGGTCGGGTTGTGCGGGTTGTTGACGACGACGAGCCTGGTCTCGGGCCGCAGCGCGTCGCGCACCCGCTCGGGATCGAGCGCCCAACCGTGGTCCGGGTCCAGCGCCACGCCGCTCACGGCGCAGATCGCGGCCGGGATTTCGCCGAGCGACTGGTAGCACGGCGTCACCACGACCGCGTGGTCGCCGGGCTCCAGGGTCGCCTGCATGGCGGCCACGATCGCCTCGTCGGCGCCGGCGAACACCATGACGCCGTCGGCATCGACGCTCTCGTAGGTCGAGGCGATCGCGTGCCGGAGCGTGGGTTCGCCACGGATCGGCGCGTAGTCGAAGGCGAGCCGGCCATGCGCCGCGCGCAGCTCCGGCCCGGCGATGGCGAGCAGTTCGTCGAGCGTCAGGCTTTCCGGATAGGACGAGGACAGCGGATAGCGGACCGCGTGTTCCCATTTCGAGAGATAGGACACCAGCCGGAACTCGGGCAGCAGCGTCATGACGCCTCCGATCGGCCTGGCCGGTGCGCCCGCCCGTAATGCCGCTCCAGCCGCGCCTGCACGAGTTCGAGAGCGATCGACATCAGCCAGTAGATCGCCGCCGCCGTCAGCAGCATCTCCATGTAGCGGTAGGTCGAGCGGCCGTACGATTGGGCCAGGAAGTTCAGCTCCCACAGCCCCATCAGCGACACCAGCGAGGAGTCCTTCAGCATCGAGACGAATTGCGTGAAGGCCGGCGGCACGATGACCCGCAGCGCCTGCGGCGCCACCACCTTGAGCGCCACGGCCATGCGCGACAGGCCCAGCGCGACGGCCGCCTCGCGCTGGCCAGGCGCCACGGCGGCGATGCCGCTGCGCACGATCTCGGCCAAATAGGCGCCGTAGTTCAGCGACAGCGCGATCACCCCCGAGCTCAGCGCGCCCAGCACGACGCCCACCTGCGGCAACGCCAGGTAGATGATGAGAACCTGGACGAGCAGCGGCGTGCCGCGAAAGAACGAGGCGTAGAACGTGGCCGCCGCGAACAGCACCGGGTTGGCCGACATGCGTCCGAGTGCGGTGAGCAGGCCCAGCAGGCAGGCGCAGCCGAGCGACATCGCCGTCACCAGCAGGCTCAACGCCGCTCCCTGCACGAAACCATCGGGCGACAGCCGCAGCCCCAGCAGGAACGGCAGCTTCTGGCCGATCAGCTCGAACTTGAGGCCCAGGCTGCCCAGCAGCGTCGCGAGGATGCTGAGCAGCAGCAGCCAGGTGAGCGCTGCCCGCAGGTGGAACCGCCGGCGGGCGCTGGCTTCGCGCCGCAACACGCGGGCGCCGGCGCCCCGGCTGCGGTCCAGCGTCGCGGCGTCACCGTCCGGCATGGGGATCGGGTCAGTCGCCGGTCTTGGTCACGTCGGCGCCGAGCCATTTTTGCGAGATGCGGGCCAGCGTGCCGTCGGCGCGCAGCCCGTCGACGATGGCACGGATCTTGGCGTCCCATTCCGGGTCGCCCTTGTCGGTCGCGACCCAGTTGGGTTCGGCGTAGAGCGGCGCGCCCACGATCCTGAACGGGCCGCCCTTGTCGATGCGGTCCTTGGTGGTGGCGAGGTCGGCCACCACGGCGTCGAGCCGCACGCCGGGGCCGAGGGCCAGGTTCTGGAACGCCACCGTCTCGTCGCCCGGCACCACGGCGACGTCGCCGAACGGGGTGTCGATCGGCTTGGCCCCGGGCACGTCCAGCACCAGTTTCTTTTGCAGATATTGCTCGTAGCTCGACCCCTCGCCCACGCCGACCCGCTTGCCGGTGAGGTCGCGGGCGGCGTGGATCGCGGTGTCCTTCGCGTTCACCACCAGCACCGCCGGCGAGGCGTAGTACTCGACCGGGAAGTCCAGCACCTCGGCGCGCTGCTTGCTGGGCGTCATCGAGCAGACGCACAGGTCGAAGCGCCGCTGCCAGTGCCCGGCCACGATCACCTCCCAGCCGGGGGTGAGCGAGCGCAGCTTGACGCCGAGCCGGTCGGCCACCGCCTGCGCCACGTCGACGTCGAAGCCCGCGACCTTGTTGGCGTCGTCGATGAAGCCGAACGGCGGGTAGTCGTTGACCAGCACGTTGTTCATGACGCCCGACTTCGTTACGCGGTCCAGCGTTTCGCCGGCGCGGGCGGGCAGATGCCACAGGGCGAGGCAGGCGAGGGCGATCAGGGCGCGCTTGGTCATCGGCCGAGCGTGCAAGAGCCGACGCCCGGTGTCCAGCGCCGGGCGGATGCGCTCTGCCCTCAATCGGCCAATGCCCGCAAAGCCGCCTCCGGCTCCCGCTCCAGGATAAGCCGCAAGGCACGCGCCGCCGGGTCGATGTCGTCGCGGCGCTGCTCCCAATCCCGCACCATGGCGACCGGAACGCCGACCTTCCGCGCGAACGCTTCCTGCGACAGGTTAAGGTGCCGGCGGAGCACATGCACGTAAACCACACGCCGATAGGCCGGAAGCGGCGCATCCGGATCCTCGCCGTCTTCGATCATGTGCTGGCGGATGTCCTCCTCGGTCGTCGCGTCGACTTTCGCGCGGTCCACCCGGCCGCCTCCGGATGCCCTGATCTGCTCCGAGGTCATCCGGACAAATTCCGCCATTGCGCGCGCTCCCGTCTGTTGGCGTACCGGGCCGATATGATCCGGCGCCGACCGCCCCGATCCGTGTAGATCACCACCAATAATCTGTCATCGGCTTTCCCGATCGCCTGCACGCGAACTTCGCCGTAATCGCTCCTGGTATCGACGGTCTCGACGAGAGGGCCGTCAAAGATGCCCGAGGCGGCCGAGAAGTCTATGCCTCGACGAGCGTAGTTGCTCTCATTCTTCCGGATGTCCCATTCGTATTCCACAACCAGAACTTACGCGGGAAGCGTTTAACAAGCCTTGCTGGGGCTGCGTGTCGGCTTGCCTGGCATCGCGTCGGAAGGTCTACGCGACCGCCCCGCCCCGCCGCCGCCGCACCAGCAGCACGAACGCCAGGCACGACAGGATCACCACGAAGCTGAACCCGGTGGTCAGCGTGCCCAGCGCGTACAGCACCGGCGTGGTGACGTTGGTGGTCATGCCGAACACCTCGAGCGGCAGCGTGTTCAGCGAGCCGGACGCCATGATGGTGCGGGCGAACTCGTCGTACGACAGCGTGAAGCCGAACAACGCGACGCCGACCAGGCTCGGCAGGATCAGCGGCAGCACCACGAAGCGGAACGTCTGCCAAGGCGAGGCGCCGAGGTCGCGCGCCGCCTCCTCGAAGCTGCGGTCGAAGCGGTTGAACACCGCGAACATGATCAGCACGCCGAACGGCAGCGTCCAGGTCAGGTGGGCCCCCAGCGCCGAGCCGAACCAGGTCGCGGGCACGCCAGCCAGGCTGAACATCAGCCCGATGCCGAGCGAGATCAGCACCGAGGGCACGATCAGGCTCGCGACCACCACGTAGAACAGCAGCGTGGCGCCGAGGAACCGCCGCCGGAACGCCAATCCGGCCAGCAGCGCCACCACCACCGAGAGCACCATCACCATCGCCGCCAGGATCACCGAGCGTTCGAGCGAGCCGGCGAAGTCGCCCACCATCTGCTTCTCGAACAGCTTGGCGAACCAGTGCGTCGAGACGCCCACCATCGGGAAGGTGAGGCCGCCGCCCGGCCCCTGGAACGACAGGATGACGATGGTGGCGGTGGGGCCATACAGGAACACCACGAACAGCGCGAAGAAGCCGATCAGCAGCCAGTGCTTGAGGCCGCGCTTCTCCACCGCTCACAGCTCCTTGCGGATGTCGACCACGCGCAGGATCGACCACACCATCAGCAGCACGGTCGCCAGCAGCACCACGGCGTGCGCCGCCGCCGCCGGGTATTGCAGCAGGCTGATCTCGTTGTGCATCAGCACGC
>CAXTVL010000037.1:0-13629 GCA_964247515.1 uncultured Acetobacteraceae bacterium
CCGGCGCCGATGATGAGGATGGAGCGGAGGTCGTCGCGGCGGGGCATCAGCCGGCGTCCATGACAGACACGAACCGCTCGAACAGATGGTGGCTGTCGCTCGGCCCCGGGCTGGCCTCGGGATGGTACTGCACGCTGAACGCGCGCCGCGCCTCGCAGGCGATCCCCTCGTTGCTGCCGTCGAACAGGCTGCGGTGCGTGACCCGCACGCCGTCCGGCAGGCTCGCCTCGTCGACCGCGAAGCCGTGGTTCTGGCTGGTGATCTCGACCGCGCCCGTCGCCAGCTCCTGAACCGGCTGGTTGGCGCCGCGATGGCCGCGGTCGAGCTTGTAGGTGCGCCCGCCCAGCGCGAGGGCGAGCAACTGGTGGCCGAGGCAGATGCCGAACACCGGCACGCCGGCGTCGAGCACGCCCCGGATCGCGGGCGCCGCGTAGGCGGCGGTGGCGGCGGGGTCGCCTGGGCCGTTGGACAGGAACACGCCGTCCGGGGCGTGGCGGAGGATGCCGGCCGCGTCGGTGTCGGCCGGGACCACGGTGACGCGGCAGCCGGCCGACGCCAGGCAGCGCAGGATGTTGCGCTTGGCGCCATAGTCGACCGCGACGACGTGGCGGCGTGGCGCCTGTTGCCGGCCGAAGCCGTGCGGCCAGGCCCAGCGCGTCTCGTCCCATTCGTAGCTTTGGGTGCAGGAGACCGTGCGCGCCAAGTCCATGCCGGCGAGGCCGGGCCAGCCCCGGGCCCGCGCCAGGAGCGCCGGGATGTCGAAGCGGCCATCTTCCGGGTGGCTCAGCACGCCGCTGGGCGCCCCCGCGTCGCGGATGCGTCGGGTGAGCGCGCGGGTGTCGACGCCGGCGATCCCCGGCACGCCCTGCGCCCGCAGCCACGCGTCGAGCCCCTGGGCCGCGCGCCAGTTGGACGGCTCGGTCGGGTCCTGGCTGACCACCAGGCCGCGCGCCGCCACCATGCCGGCTTCGACGTCCTGCGGATTGGCACCGACATTGCCGATGTGCGGGAAGGTGAAGGTGATGATCTGGGCGGCGAAGGACGGGTCGGTCAGCGTCTCCTGGTAGCCGGTCATGCCGGTGCCGAAGCACACCTCGCCCGGCGTCGGATCGGCGACGTGCGCGCCGAAGCCGCGGCCCCAGATCACCTGGCCATCGGCCAGCACCAGCGCCGCGGTGGCGCCGGGAGGTGGTGCGTGGTCGGGCATCGCTGGCCTCGCTGTGGCTTGGGGTCCGCCGGGCAGCTCGGCGAGCGAGAGCCCGGTGGCCTGTAGCAAGGCCGGCCAGTGCCGGGCCGGGATGGCGCGGCTCTGACGCCACTTGCGCACCGCCTCGGTGCCGACCCCGAGCAAGCTGGCCGCCCGCTCGGCGCCGCCCAGTCGCTCCAGCATCGTCTCCACGCTCAGCTGCATGGACCTGTTGTATGGGAAAGATTTTCCCGCGACAAGCGTGCGTGCGGTCACGTGGGAAACCGCTTCCCTTCCAAACACGCCATGCAGCGTGCTAGACCATCGCTTTGGGGAGACTCGCGATGGATTTGCGTGCCGCGTTCACCGATCAGGTCAAGCTGGCGATGAAGTCCGGCGACCATCCCCGGCTCTCGACCTTGCGGATGGTGACGGCCAAGCTCAAGGACGCCGACATCGCCGCTCGTCCGCAGGGGCCGATTTCGCACGACGCCATCGTCGCCATGCTGCGTGGCATGGTGAAGTCGCGCCGCGAGAGCATCGCCCTCTACCAGCAGGGCAACCGTCCCGAGCTGGCCGCCAAGGAGGCGGCGGAGATCGCGGTGATCGAAGCCTTCCTGCCGAGTGCCATGGACCCGGCGGCGCTGCGCGAGGCGGTCACGGAGGCGATCGCGCAGACCCGTGCCAGCTCGGTCAAGGACATGGGCCGGGTGATGGCGGCATTGAAGGAGCGCCACGGCGGCGCCATGGACCTGGCCGCCGCCGGGCCGCTGGTGCGTGCCGCCCTCGCGGCCTGACGCATGGCGCTGCCGCCCGCCTTCCTCGACGAGCTGCGTGCCCGCACGCCGCTGTCCGCGATCATCGGCCGACGGGTGAAGCTGGCGCGCTCGGGCAAGCAGTGGAAGGGCTGCTGCCCGTTCCACGGCGAGAAGACGCCGAGCTTCTACGTCTACGAGGACGGCTTCCACTGCTTCGGGTGCGGCGCCCATGGCGACGCGATCAGCTTCGTCATGCAGACCCAGGGTTGCAACTTCCCCGAGGCGGTGTCCCAGCTCGCGGGCGAGGCCGGGCTCGAGGTGCCGAAGGCCACGCCGGAAGCGGCGGCGGCGGAGCGGCGGCGCACCGACCTGCACGCGGTGCTCGAGGCCACATGCGCCGCATACCAAAATCGGCTGTGGGGCCGCGACGGCGAACGCGCGCTGGCCTACCTGCGGGGGCGCGGATTGGGCGACGACACCATCCGCGAGCACGGCATCGGCTGGTCCGGCGAGGCGCGCGGCGCCGTCGTGGCCGAACTCGCCCGCGACGGGATCGACGCGACATCGTTGGTCGAGGCCGGCGTGCTGCGCGCGGGCGAGGACGGACGCGCGCCGTATGATTTGTTCGCCGGCCGGGTGATGTTCCCGATCCGCGACGCGCAGGGCCGCGCCGTCAGCCTCGGCGGCCGCATCCTGGGCGACGGGCAGCCGAAATACCTGAACGGACCGGAGACGGCGGTGTTCAGCAAGCGCCGCACGCTGTTCGGGCTCGACCGCGCCCGCATGGGCGTGCGCGCCGGACACCGCCTGGTGGTGGTCGAGGGCTACCTCGACGTGATCGCGCTGCACCAGGCGGGGTTCGCGGCGGCGGTCGCCCCGCTCGGCACCGCGCTCACCGACCTGCAACTGGCGGCGCTGTGGCGGCTGTCGCCCTCGCCGGTGCTGTGCTTCGACGGCGACGCAGCCGGCGCACGGGCAGCGGCGCGGGCGGTGAGCGTGGCGCTGCCGCTGCTGACCCCGGAGCAGACCTTGGCGGTGGCGCGGCTGCCGCCGGACGAAGACCCGGACAGCCTGCTGCGCCGTCAGGGCCGAGCGTCGTTCGAGGCGGTGCTGCAGGCGGCGCGCCCGCTCGGCGACAGCTTGTTCGACCTGCTGCGCGAGGGGACCGGGAGTTCGCCGGAGCAGCGCGCCGGGCTGCGGGCGCGGCTGGAGGAGGCCGCGGCGCAAATCCGCCATCCCGGCCTCGCGCGGGAGTATCGCGCCGCCCTGCTCGACCGCTTCTTCGCCGAGACTCGCCAGCGTCGGCGCGGCGGCGCGCCAGCCGGAGCGCACGCCCAGGTGCGCCATGCCCCGGTGCGCCATGCCCCGGTGCGGCCGGCGCGAGACATCGCCTCCTCCGACCTCGAGCGCTGCCGCATCCTGGTCGTGTTGCTGATGAACCATCCGGCGATCCTGCTCGCCGAGGAGGAGATGTTCGCCAGGCTCGACTTACCGGCCGCCCTCGACGACTTGCGCGCGGCCATGCTGGCCTGGGCGCATGACGCGGGGAGCCTTGACGTGAAGGGCCTCACGGACCACCTCGCATCGGCGGGGCTGTCGACGCAAGCGGCGACCTGCGCATGGGCGACAGAGACGTCGCTTCCCGCTTGCGCCAGGGTAGATGCGATGCCGGCGGAGGCCTTGTCGGGGTTCTGGCATTTCGTGGGGCTGTTGCGACGCACCTATCTCGACGAGGAGATACGGGCCGCGACCCTGGATTTCGCGCAGCGATGCGACGACGTCCGCCAGCACCGCCTCGTGGCATTGCATCTCGCCCGCGCACAACTGATCGATGCCGACTTGGCCACCGACGCCGCCTGAGCGTTGGAGACGACCCAATTTCGACGGAGTGGCACCAGCCATGGCAACCAAACCCACCGCCTCCGGTGACACCGCGACCGCCGAGCAGGACGCCGACACCACGCTGCTGGACACCCAGTCCTCCGCCGTCAAGCGGCTGATCGCGCGTGGGCGCGAGCGCGGGCACATCACGTTCGACGAGCTGAACCTGGTGCTGACGCCGGACCAGGCCAGCTCCGAGCAGATCGAAGACCTGATGGCGATGCTCAGCGAGATGGGCATCCAGGTGGTCGAGGGCGAGGAGGCGGAGGAGACCGACCCGGTTGCCGCGAAGCCGGAGAAGGAGGAGGAGGAGGGCGAGGAGGCCGCCGGCAACATCGATGCCGAGAACCTTGGCCGCACCGACGACCCGGTGCGGATGTACCTGCGCGAGATGGGCAGCGTCGAGCTGCTGTCGCGCGAGGGCGAGATCGCCATCGCCAAGCGCATCGAGGCCGGGCGCGACATGATGATCGGCGGCCTGTGCGAGAGTCCGCTCACCTTCCGCGCCATCATCGCCTGGCACGAGGCGCTGAAGGCCGGGCGCATGTTGCTGCGCGACATCGTGGATTTGGAGGCGACCCAGGGCGGCCCGCCGGTCGCCGCCGTCGAGCCGACTGTCGAAGGCGAGCCGGCGGCCGAGGCGGCGTTCGTCGAGCCGCCCGCCGAGGACGAGGATGCCGAGGAGGGCGAGGGTGCCGGATTGTCGCTGTCGGCACTCGAGGAGAAGCTCAAGCCCGAGGTGTTGGCGACCTTTGAGGAGGTCGAGGGCTTCTACAAGAAGCTCAGCAAGATGCAGTCCAAGCGCCTGGAATCGATCACCTCCGGCGAGGAAGTCAACGTGCGCGGCGAGAGGGCGTACGAGAAACTGCGCGAGGAGCTGGTCGCCAAGGTGCAGCAGGTGCAGCTGCACAACAACCGCATCGACGAGCTGGTGATGCAGCTCAAGCAACTCAACCAGCGGCTGAACGGCATGGAAGGGCAGATGCTGCGCATGGCGGAAGCGGCAAAGGTCGCGCGCGACGACTTCCTGACCCATTACCGTGGTAGCGAGCTAGACCCGAACTGGCTGGACCGGATGGCAAGACTGCCCGGCAAGTCCTGGAAGCTGCTGCTTTCCCGCAACACCGAAGACCTGCTCCGCGTCCGCGCCCAGGTGGCCACGGTCGCAACCGATGCCGGGCTGCCGATCGGCGAGTTCCGCCGCGTCTACCTGACGGTCAACCGTGGCGAGCGCGACAGCGCGCGCGCCAAGAAGGAGATGATCGAGGCCAATCTCCGCCTGGTGATCTCGATTGCCAAGAAGTACACCAATCGCGGGTTGCAGTTCCTGGACCTGATCCAGGAAGGCAACATCGGGCTGATGAAGGCGGTCGACAAGTTCGAGTACCGGCGCGGCTACAAGTTCAGCACCTACGCGACGTGGTGGATCCGGCAGGCGATCACCCGCAGCATCGCCGACCAGGCGCGCACCATCCGCATCCCGGTGCACATGATCGAGACCATCAACAAGCTGGTCCGCACCAGCCGGCAGATGCTGCACGAGATCGGCCGCGAGCCGGCGCCCGAGGAGCTGGCCGAGAAGCTCGGGATGCCGCTCGAGAAGGTGCGCAAGGTGCTCAAGATCGCCAAGGAGCCGATCAGCCTCGAGACCCCGATCGGCGACGAGGAGGACAGCCATCTCGGCGATTTCATCGAGGACAAGGCGGCGGTGATCCCGCTCGATGCCGCGATCCAGGCCAATCTGCGCGAGGCCACGACGCGGGTGCTGTCGAGCCTGACGCCGCGCGAGGAGCGGGTGCTGCGGATGCGCTTCGGCATCGGCATGAACACCGACCACACGCTGGAGGAGGTCGGCCAGCAGTTCAACGTGACCCGCGAGCGCATCCGCCAGATCGAGGCCAAGGCGCTGCGCAAGCTGAAGCACCCGAGCCGCAGCCGCAAGCTGCGCAGCTTCCTCGACGATTGAGCCGGGCGGTGGCGTTCGGATTGACCGTGGCGGAGCCGTGCGTGCGCGTGGCCGTCACCGTGACGTTTCTGCGCATGGACCGGCCGCCCGGCGACGCGGCTCCGGGGTTCCCGCAGGGCGTGCACGTCGCGCCGTTGCCGGCCGGTTCGGTTGCGGAGTACCGTGGCATCTACAATGCCGTGGGCCACAAGCATGTCTGGTGGCGGCGCCGCGTCAGGCCGGACGCCGAGCTCGAACGGCTGTGGCGCCACCCCCCGGCCGCGGGCAGCCGTCTCGCCGCCGGCACCGCGCCGCTCGGGTTCTACGAGCTGGACTGGCGCGGGATGCCGGCGGTCAACATCAGTTATTTCGGCCTATTGGCGCCAATCATCGGGCAAGGGTTGGGCCGTGCCCTGCTGCGCCACGCGGTCGACGCGGCGTGGCGCCTGGGCGCGCGCTCGATCACGGTCAACACCTGTACCGCCGACCATCCGCAGGCGTTGCCGAACTACCTGCGTGCCGGCTTCGTGCCGGTGCGCGAGGTGCGCGAGGAGTGGCATGTGCCGACCCGCCTCGGGCTCGACATCCCGCAGCGCCTGTTGCTGCCCTGAGCGCCGAAGGGCCGCTGCAAACGGCCGTCATGACCCCACGTTAACGGTCCCGTAGGCGCGACCAGCTACCATGGTGGCGAGCGAGGGTGGCGGTCCGGGTGGCGGGGGCGGCGGCGTGAGTGACAGCAAGGCAGGTCTGACCGCCGAGATCGTCGATGGCGTGGGCGTGCTGACGATCCGTGACCCCGAGCGGCGCAACGCCCTGTCGAGCGCCATGTGGGATCAGCTCGCCGACGCGCTGCGACGCTTCGGCCAGGACGACGCCGTCAGGGCGATCGTGCTGACCGGCGCCGGCCATGCCGCCTTCGCCACCGGGACGCTGGATTGGGAGCGGGCGCTGCCGGCCTTCGAGGCGCTGGCGGGATGCCGTTGTCCGCTCGTCGCCCGGGTGCGCGGCGATTGTCTCGGCACCGGCCTGGTGCTGGCGCTGGCGGCAGATCTGCGGGTCGGTGCCGCCGATTGCGCCTTCGCCTTCCCGGTAGACGAAGACCCGGCTCCGGTGCCGCAGCCGGTGCTCGACCGACTGGTGGCGCTGGTCGGGCCGGGGCAGGCGGCGCGGCTGCTGTTCGCGGGCACCCGAGTCGAGGCGGCGGAAGCGGCGCGGATCGGCTTGCTCGAGTGGGTGCTCGACGACGCCGAATTGTCCGACGGCGTGGCCGACCTCATGAAATCGATCTCCGATGCGCCGGCGGAGTTCCTGGCCGCGGTGAAGCTGGGCCTCACGCGTGCGGTCGGCCGGGCCGGCTGACCACGGCTTGCGCGCCGCCACGCTGGCGTCCTGCGCGGCGCACGCGCTGGTGCTGGCGTGCCTGGCGGCCGGCCCGCTGATCCTCGCGGACATGCCGCGCGAGGCCGAGGCACGGGTCGAGGTGGTGTTCGGCGACAACGCCGATGCTCCCGGCCCGCCGGCCGCGGCACCAATGGCGGGCACCGCCACGCCCAGCGCCGGCCCGTCCGCGACCGATGCCTCCGCAATGCCGGACACGATGGCGGCCGCCGCCGGTTCGAGCGGCGGCCGGGTGGGGTTGCAGGTACCGCGCCCCGACCCGGGCATGATCGAGGCCAAGGCCGACCCTGGCAACCGCGCGCCGAAATACCCCGGTGACGCCTGGCTGGCGGGCGCACAGGGCGAGGTGGTGCTACGCCTGCACATCGGACCCGACGGTCGCGTCTCGCGCGCCGAACTGCGGCGCAGCTCGGGCCACGTCTCGCTCGACCAGGCGGCGATGCTGGCATTGGCGCAGTGGCGGTTCCTGCCGGCCTTGCGCGATGGCGTGCCGGTGGCGTCGTATCGCGACCAGGCCACGGATTTTGAACTGGAGGGCGGGCGATGACGATCCGGATCGACCGCGTGGTGACACGCGGCGGCGATGGCGGCGACACCAGCCTGGGCGACGGGGCCAGGGTGCCCAAGGATTCGCTGCGGGTCGAAGCCTACGGCAGCGTCGACGAGGCCAACGCGACGCTGGGCCTGTTGCGCCTGCACACCGCCGGCCACGACGCCGAGGCGGACGCGATGCTGGCGCGGATGCAGAACGATTTGTTCGACGTCGGCGCCGATCTGTGCGTGCCGGGCGAGGCGGGGCAGCGGCTGCGGGTTGATGACGCGCCGGCGCTGCGGCTGGAAGCCGAGGTGGCAGGGATGAACGCGGCATTGCCGGCGCTGACCAGCTTCGTGCTGCCAGGCGGCACCAGGGCCGCGGCGCACGCCCATCTCGCGCGCACGGTGGTGCGGCGCGCCGAGCGGCGGGTGGTGGCGCTGAGCCGCGCCGAGCCGGTGAACCCTGCGGTGCTGCGGCTGCTGAACCGCATGTCCGACCACCTGTTCGTGCTGGGCCGCCGGCTCAACCAGGCGCAAGGCGACGTGACCTGGGTTCCCGGCGCCAACCGGGGAGACGCTGCAAACGGGCGTTGACGCCCGCATTCCGTGCCGCTACCCGAACATCGTGATTGTTAACGCGCGCAACCAGCCGTTCGTCCGAGTCCGGGGCCGCTCGTTCATGGCCCTGGTGCTGGCGCCCGAACCACCGGTGCGGGACTGGCTGGCGGCGCTTGATCAGCAGATGCAACGCTCGGCTTCGTTCTTCGACGGCCGCCCGGTGGTGGTCGACCTGTCGGCGGTGCCGGTCGCGAGCGAGGACGTGCCGGGGCTGATCGCGGCGCTGCAGGCGCGCGACATCCGCATTATCGGCGTGGAGGGTGCCGACGAATCCTGGCCCGGCGACGCGGTGTGGGGCCGCCCGCCGATGGCGTTGAGCCGCGCCGATCGGACGCTCGAAGTCGCCGACGACGCCAAGCCCGGCCCGGACCCGGCCGCGACCGAGCCGCCGTTCCTGCTGGTCGACCAGCCGGTGCGCTCCGGGCAGTCGGTGATCTTCGAACGCGGCGACGTGACCATCGTGGGCTCGGTCGCCTCCGGCGCCGAGGTGATCGCCGGCGGCTCGATCCACGTCTACGGCGCGTTGCGCGGCCGCGCCGTGGCGGGCCTTGCCGACCGCGCCACCGGGGCGCGCATCTTCTGCCGCCGCATGGAGGCGGAGCTTCTGGCCATCGACGGCATCTACAAGACCGCCGACGCGATGGACCCGGCGCTGCGCAGCCGCGCCGTGCAGGCCTGGCTGCGCGACGACGACCTGTTCATGGCAGCACTCGACTGAGTTGGCGTGGGAGAGATTGACGCAATGGCCAAAGTAGTCGTGGTGACATCGGGCAAGGGCGGCGTCGGCAAGACGACCTCGACCGCGGCCCTCGGCGCCGCCCTCGCCAAGAGCGGCAAGAACGTCGTGGTGATCGACTTCGATGTCGGGCTGCGCAACCTCGACCTCATCATGGGCGCCGAGCGCCGCGTGGTGTTCGACCTCATCAACGTGGTGCAGGGCGAGGCCAAGCTGGCGCAGGCGCTGATCCGCGACCGGCGTATCGAGACGCTCACCTTGCTCGCCGCGTCGCAGACCCGCGACAAGGACGCGCTCACCATCGAGGGGGTCGAGAAGGTGATCGCCGAACTGCGCGAGAAGTTCGACTGGATCATCTGCGACAGCCCGGCCGGCATCGAGAAGGGGGCGACGCTCGCGATGCACTATGCCGACATCGCGGTGGTCGTGACCAACCCCGAGGTCTCGTCGGTGCGCGACAGCGACCGCATCATCGGCCTGCTCGACAGCAAGACCGACCGCGCGTCCAAGGGCGAGCGGATCGACAAGCACCTGCTGCTGACCCGCTACGACGCGGCGCGGGCGGCGCGCGGCGAGATGCTGAAATTGGACGACGTGCTGGAGATCCTGTCGATCCCGCTGCTCGGCATCATCCCGGACAGCGAGGAGGTGCTGCGGGCGTCCAACGTCGGGGCACCGGTGACGCTGAACAACCCGGCGAGCGCGCCGTCGCGGGCGTATTTCGATGCGGCCAAGCGGCTGATGGGCGAGAAGCTGGAGATGACCGTTCCCAGCAACAAGAAGGGCCTGATCGGACGGCTGTTCGGGCGGAAAGTGGCATGAGCCTGCTCAGCGGCTTCTTCTCCCGCAAGAGCACCGCCCCGGTCGCGCGCGAGCGGTTGCAGATATTGCTGGCGCACGAGCGGTCGTTGACCGGCAACAACAAGGATTTGGCGGCGATCCTGCAGGAGGAGATCCTGGCGGTGATCGCGCGCCACTTCCCGATCGAGCGCGACAAGGTGCAGATCAAGATGGACCGCGGCAAGGCGTTCTCGACGTTGGAGATCGACGTCGAGCTGCCAAGTGCCGGCGAGGCGGCGGCGAAGCAGTAGCTAGGCCGGGTGGATGTGCTCCAGCTCCGGCAGCAGCACGACGCTCTCCTGCTCGTTCGGGTCGGTGCGCGCGATCACCGCCGTCACCGTCTCGGTGGCGCTCGGGTTGTACGGCAGATGCGGCATGTCGGCCGGGATGTAGAAGAAGTCGCCAGGCTTGACGATCGTGTGCTGCTCCAGCCGCTCGCCGTGCCAGACGCCCGACTCGCCGGCGAGCGCGTAGATGGCGGTCTCGTGCGTCGCGTGCTTGTGCGCGCGGGCGCGACCGCCGGGCGGGATGGTGACGATCTGCATGTGCAGCGCCGCCGCTCCGACCGTCTCGGCGGAGACGCCGACGTTGTACAGCAAGCCCTGCTTGCCGGTGAATCGCTCGCCCGCGCGCAGCAGCCGGCAAGGCAGCGGTGATGTGTCCGAGGCTGACATCGAAGTGCTCCCATGTTGTCTCCCCGGCATCATAGCACCGGGATGCCGTGCTGCTTGGCCTTGTGCGGCGGCTCGACATGGATCGTCACCGCGAGGCCGGCCATCTCCTGCTTCAGCGCCTCCTCGACCCGGTCGCAAATGCCGTGCGCGGCGGACACGCTCATCTCGCCGGGCACGACCAGGTGGAATTCGAGGAAGGTCAGGCGCCCGGCATGGCGGGTGCGCAGGTCGTGCGCCTCGAGCGCGCCCTCGGCGTGCTGTGCCACCAACTCGCGGATGCGTTCCACCACCTCGGGCGCCGGGGCCGCGTCCATCAGCCCGCCCACCGAATCGCGCATCACCAGCAGGCCCGAGACCAGGATGTAGCCCGCCGCCAGCGCCGCCAGCAGCGGGTCTAGCCAGAGCAGGCCGGTCGCCAGCGCCAGGCCCACGCCGCCGATCAGCGCCGCCGAGGTCACGACGTCGCTGGCTAGGTGGCGGCCGTCGGCGATCAGGGCCGGCGAGCGCAGCCGGCGGCCCTGGCGCAGCAGGGTGCCGGCCCAGGCGAGGTTCAGCGCGGTCGCGAACGCGGTGACGAGCAGGCCCTGCAACGGCGCCGAGATCGGGACCGGATGGCGCCAGACCTGCCAGGCGTGCTGCAGGATCGCCAGCGCCGAGACGATGATCAGCACACCTTCGACCACGGCGGCGAAGAACTCCGCCTTGTCGTGCCCGTACGGGTGGGTGGCGTCGGCCGGCATCGCGGCGAAGCGCAACGCGCCGAACGCCAGGCTGGCGGCGACCACGTTGACCACGGTCTCGGCGGCGTCGGAGAACAGGGCGGCGCTGCCGGTCAGCCACCAGGCGAGCGCCTTGAGCGCCAGCACGACGGAGCCCACGGCGATGCTGGCGGCGGCGAGGGTCAGCGTGCGGCTCAAGACGGGGCGGCTCCGGGCGGGTACCGGTGCTCCTAGCGTACTCGCCGGCGGGCCGTCACCCGGATCGCTTGGCCGCGGACGCCAAGGGAACCGGTCATCCTCATGGTCTGCGCATTCGTCATCGGCGCGACGTCTCCGGCCAGGACAGCCGGGCGACGTAGGCGGCGACCGGGCCGCCAGCCCTGCCCCAGTTGCTGGCCCATACCACCTGCGTGCCGTCGGGCGACGGCGAGGCGTGGGCTTCGCTCCAATAGTCGGCGCGGGCGCTGCGGGTGTGCACGATGCGCCTGAGCGCGCCGCTGCCGTCGATGCGCAGGGCGACGATCTCGGCATAGAACGGCGCCCAGCCCGGATGCGCCGCGAGCTCCGGATACGAGCCGGAGTAGGTCACGAACACCCAGCCCGGCCGGTCGATGTCGCGGATCGAGGCGTGCTGCGCCTCGCCGTATGGCGCCAGATCGGTGACGAGGCCGTCGCGCAGCCGGCGCCTGATGAGGTGGTGGCGGTCCGGTCGGCCTTGCTGATGCCCGCGTAGACGTCCTCGCCGTCGGCATCGATCGTCATGTCGCCGTGGCCTGGCTGGTGGTTCTCGCTCCAGTGCTCCACCGGCGCGCCGTCGACGGTGAAGACATACGCCTGGTTGGTCTGGTCTTGCATCCGCTGGGAGCAGAACACGAAGCGGCCCGATGGCGAGACGCCGCAGAAGTCGTTGACGCCAGCCAGGGCGGCGAGGCCGATGTCGGGATGCTTGCGCTTGCGCGCGATGTCGTAGGCGAAGGCGACCAGCGCCCCGGCGGTGGTGGTCGCCCGCAGCACCAGCATGGTGCCGTCCCTGGAGGGATTGCCCTTGTACGGTCCGAACCGCAGGTCGCGGTAGCCCGCCGGTAGTGCGATCACGGTCCGGGCGTCGGTGCGCGGCGCCCACGCGTAGAGTTCGGACGCCGACACGCATAGCATCGGCGCCGGGTCGATCGGGTGCCACTCGCATTCGTCGGAACCGTCGCGGCGGAAGGCCGGCCGGTAGCTGTGCCCGTCGAGGAAGCAGAACCCGGCGCAGCCGAGCGGGACCAGCAACAGCGACTGGTCGGCGTTCCAGGCCTGCGAACTGGAGTAGCGCGGTGGACGCAGTACGACGGGCCGCAAGCGAGGCCGGGGATGGCCTCGCGGCCGGGGTCGGTGATCCGGGCGAACGGGGTGCCGAAGGCCGGATCGGTCGCGGGTCGCAGGTAGTCCGGCATGGGCATCGCGGGCGTGGCGACGAGTGGGGCCGACAGCCTGGCGAGACTCGCCGCACCCGACGTGACGGCCACGAGCGACGCCGCGCACGACGCCACGCCCTTCACCCTCACGGCACGACGCGGGCTGGCATCCGGACCATGGCCGAGACGCCGGGCGCGAGGCGCAGGCGACGCCAGATCAGCAGCGCCATGGCCGCGTTCCAGGCGACCATGGTGAGCGGCGCGGCGTGGCGGCACCGGTCAACCCGAGCGCGCCGACCAGACCGGCCCCGAGTGCCGCGTTGCCGACGGTGCTGGCGAGCATCAGGGCCGCGGCCGCCCGCTCATGGACTCTGGCTCTGTGGCCGCGTGCGCCGGCCGCGCCGTCGACGCCGCCGGTCCTTGCACCGACCGAGGTCACGCTGCCCGGTGCGGCAATGGTGAGCGGGGTGTCGGAAGTCCCCAGATGAACCGGGCCGTTTACGTTTGTACTGATGATCTCGGCCACCATCTTCTCCTAATTGGATCAGGGCGTCGATTAGGCCAGCATTACCGCTCGCGAGGCGCCTTACCGGCCGCGACGTTGCTGCGCGCGGGATGCCGTTCCGTCGAACATACAGAAGTACTGGGAAGTCAGGAGCTTTCTTTCGGCCTAGAGCGCGGGCCGGAGCAATATCCGCTCTCCGGGCCAGTGAGCCGATAGTGGTATGCCTGCACACCAGGCGGCAATGCCAGGGCTGGACTTGACCCAACTAGACCCGGCCGAGTTGGATTTGCTGAGCTGAACTTGGCTGGAAGGGGTAGCTCACTTTGCCAGCTACCCTCTGCCGGGATGGCGGGACATGGCCCACGGCTGTCCGGTTCAATTTTTCAAGCTAGATCAATAGATTACGTCATGGCCGGGCTTGACCCGGCCATCCACGCG
>CAXTVL010000038.1:0-13347 GCA_964247515.1 uncultured Acetobacteraceae bacterium
GCACCGTGCCGTCCGGGTCCATGCGCATCTCGTCGGCGTTGTCCTCGCCGGACAGCGCCGCCGACGCGAAGCCGTCGCCGATCTCGACGCCTTTGACCGCGTTGATGCCCATCAATGCCGCCGCGATGTCGGCGTCGAGCTTGCCGTAGATCGGCGCGCCCAGCCCCGGCGGCAGGCCCTCGGCCACCAGCTCGATCACCGCGCCGACGCTGCTGCCGGCCTTGCGCACCGCGAGCAAGGTGTCCTCCCAGCGCGCCGCCGCGCGGGGATCGGGGCAGGACATGTCGTTGCGCCCGACCTCGGCCCAGTCCCAGGCGGCGCGGTCGATGGCGTCGGCCCCCAGCGCCACCATGGCGCCGCGCACCGTGACACCGGCGCCGAGCACGAGCCGCGCCAGCGCTCCGGCCGCGACCCGCATCGCGGTCTCGCGCGCACTCGACCGGCCGCCGCCACGCGGGTCACGGATGCCGTATTTGAGGTGGTAGGCGATGTCGGCGTGGCCCGGCCGGAAGCTGTCGGCGATGGCGCCGTAATCCTGCGAGCGCTGGTCCTGGTTCGCGACCTCCATGGCGATCGGGGTGCCGGTGGTCACACCCTGGTAGACGCCGGACAGGATGCGCACCCGGTCCGGCTCCTGGCGCTGGGTCACGAAGCGCGACGAGCCGGGGCGGCGGCGGTCGAGCCAGGGCTGCACCGCGGCCTCGTCGAACGCGATGCCCGGCGGACAGCCGTCGACCACGCAGCCGATCGCCGGCCCGTGGCTCTCGCCCCAGGTCGTCACCCGGAACAGATGGCCGAAACTGTTGTCGCTCATGCCGCCCGCCTCAAGAGTGCCGCCGGCCGCAGGGCGGCGGGCGGGATCAGCCGGACAGCGCCGGCTGGTAAAGATAGGCGGGGTCGAACCCGCCGGCCCGCTTCAGCTCGCGCCAGTTGCGCACCGTTAGCGTCCCGCTGCCGAGCTCGATCAGGCTCTCGCCGCGCAGCCATTGCAAGGTGCGGTTGACGTGCACCGGCGTGAGCCCCAGCGCGTCGGCCAGCTCGATCTGGGTGAGCGGCATCTCGCAGGCCAGCCCGCGCGCCCGGCCGGCGGCGCGCATCCGCAGCATCAGCTCGCACAGCAGGTGTGCCGTGCGCTGGTAGGCGGTGCGGCGCCCGACATTGACGATCCACTCGCGCGCCACGGCGGCGTCGACCAGTGTCGCCCGCCACAGCAACTGGCCCAGGGCCGGGTATTGCTTGGTCCAGCCGAGCACGGCGGCGTGCGGGATGAACGCCACCCTGGCCGCGGTCAGCGTGCCGATGCTGTGGTCGAGCTTGCGCAGCAGCAGGCTGGTCAGGTCGCACAGGTCGTTGGGCACCAGGAACGCCATGATCTGCCGCTGGCCGCTCTCCAGCGAACGGTAACGGCAGGCGAAGCCGTCGAGCAGCAACGGGCAGTGCAACAGCCGCTCGCCGACCCGGGCGATGTCCTGGTCGGCCTCGACGTCGCGGACCACGAACGCGGTCGCCTCGACGAGACGGCGCTCCTCCTCTGAGAGCGGACCGAACTGCTCGAGCTTGCGGACGAGAAACCCCGCCGGACTTGTTTCGGGAAACTTGTGCTCGACTGACATCCGAGGACAACTGTGGTGGTCATCGAACATAGGTCAAGTAGAATTGCGGCGATGCCGGAGATGTCTGTCACAGGAACTTTATACTATCCGTAGAAACCGTTACAGCTCCGAAAAACATTTGGCGAACCGGCAATTCTCCGGGAACTTTTACAAGGATTATCTATTCTTTTTTGTAACGGATGCCACCGGACAGCCGGTGCTTCAGGGTCTATGTCGCGACCTGCGACACAAGTTCGCGCGAGGAATCCACCCCGCCGGCCGTCGCTTCCGCCGCTCCGAACAGGTGCCGCAAGATGATCTGGCACACCGCCGCCGCCTCGATCTCGCGACCGCCCAGCAATCCGCCGGACCGTGTGGCGACCAGCGGCGAGGCGTCGCGACCAGCCTCCGTGCGGCCATGCGAGCCACGCACCAGGCCGGCGTCGAGCGGGATCACGTCCATGACGGTCCGGAAGCCGAGCCGCTTGCGCGCCAGGATGCCGGCCACCTTGAGCCGCGGCAGCCGGATCGCCGGATCGACGAACAGCTCGACCGGGTCGTAGCCCGGCTTGCGATGGATATCGACGGTGCGGGCGAAGTCCGGGGCGCGGGAGTCGTCCAGCCAATAGTAATAGCTGAACCAGGCATCCGCCGCCGCGACCGCCACCCGGTCGCCGGCGCGGGCGTGGTCGAGCCCGTGCGCCCGCTTGCCGGCCTCGTCGAGCACGCTCTCGACGCCCGGCTCGGCCGCCAACAGCGCGCGCACCTCGTCGAGCCGGCCGCCATCCTGGACGTAGACATGCGCGACCTGGTGGTCGGCCACCGCGAACGCGGCGCTGGCGCCGGCGTCGAGCAGTTCGCGCCCCATCTCCTCGCGCGTGGCCAGCAGGCCGTGGCGGCGCAGCACGCGGTTGAGGTGGACCGGGCGCGACGCCGAGGTCACGCCATACTCGGAGAGCAGCAGCACCTGCACCCCGCACTCCTCGTAGAAGGCGATCAGGTCGCCGCACAGCGCGTCGAGCGCGGCCAGGTCGCGCGGCAGGCTGGCGCCGTCGAGCCCCTCGCGTTGCAGCACGTAGTCGAGATGCGGCAGGTAGACCAGCGACAGGCTGGGCGCGTCCGCGAGCTCGACCGCGCGCGCCGCGTCGGCGATCCACTGACTCGAGCGGATGGTGGTGCGCGGCCCCCAGAACTCGAACAGCGGGAAGCGGCCGAGCTTTGCCTGCAACGTGTCGCGCAGCGCGGCGGGGCGGGTCCAGACATCGGGGATCTTGCGCCCGTCGGCCGGGTACATCGGCCGCGGCGTCACCGTGACGTCGGTGCCGGCGTACATCGCGAACCACCAGAACAAATTGGCGCAGGTGAACGAGGGGTCGATGGCGCGCGCCATGTCCCAGACCTTCGGCGCCTGCACCAGATGGTTCGACTGCCGCCAGAACCGTATCTCGGCGGCGTCGCGGTCGTACCAGCCGTTGCCCACGATGCCGTGCCCCGACGGTGGCAGCGCGGTCAGCATGGTGGCCTGCGCGGCGCACGTCACCGCGGGCAAGACCGGGCGCATCGAAGCCGTCACCGCTTCGGCCAGCCAACGGCCGAGGCGCGGCGTGTGGTTGCCGAGCAGGCCGGGCGTCAGCCCGACGACGTTGAGCACGGCGGTGCGCTGGATCATGCCGCTTCGGCCATCTGCATGGCGTCGAGCGCCCAGCGATACTCGCGCAGCAGCGATTGCGGCAGGTCGAGCCGCAGGTCGGGCGGCAGCACGTCCCAGGTGTAGGTCTCGATCTCCACATGCTCGCAGAATGGCCGCCGCAGCAGCGCGTCGAGGGTGGCTTCGAGCTCCGGGCGGGTGGTGGACAGGCCGCCCAGATCGGCCGCGAAGATCGGCACGTGGAAATGCACCCGCCACTCCGCCGCCTCCGGATCGCCGATGCGCTCCAGCGCGCTCCCGAGGTCGCGATGGCGGCGCAGCCTGCCATCGGCACGGCGCTCGACCACCTGATGCAGGTAGGTACCCTCCGCGAACGGCTGCAACCGGCGCCGCAACGCCCGGCGCTCGGACGGTTCGCCCAACGGCGCCCGCAGCGCCGAGCTGAGCTGCAGCTTGCCGACCGCGATGCCGTGCGCCGCGAACCGCGCCAGGGCGTCGGCGGTATCCTCGAACTCGACCGCGGCGTGGCAGGCGTCCCAGCACACGCGCAGGTGGCGCAGCACCATGGCTTCCTCGCGGGTCTCGGCGCGGCGGCGCAGGCGCTCGAACAGCGCCACGGTCTCGGCCGCGTCCTCGAGCAGGCAGTCGGGTTCGGGCTCCAGGTCGAGGTGGATCACCCGGCCGGTCTCGGCGGCCAGCCGCGACAGCATCCGCGCCGCCTCCAGCAGCCGGTCGGCGCAGTCGTTGAACGCAGCGTCGCGGGCCGCCTCGGTCGCGTGCCAGTGCTTGTAGGAAAGCGGCACGGTGGAGATGCCGCCCTCCATCCCCGCCGGCAGCAGCCGCGCCAGGATGCGGGCGAGGCGCGCGGTGTAGTCGAGGCGCTCGATCCGGGTCCAGTCCGGGGCGTAGACCCGGTCCTTGACCTCGACGCGGTGGAAGCTGCCATACGGGAAGCCGTTCAGGGTGAACACGTACAATCCCTGCGCGTCCAGCCAGCAGGCGAACCGCTCCAGCCGGTCGCCATCGAGCAGTTCGCGCGCCGCGCGGTCGGACAGCCGCAGGCCAACCCCGAACGGCGCCTGGGGCGAGAGCGCCGCCTTCAGCGCCGGCAGGTGACGGGCCAGTTCGGCCCAGGTCTCGGCCCAATCGTCGCCGGGATGGACGTTGGTGCAGTAGGCCAGGTGGAACCGGCCCTCGGGTCCGCTGCGCACGGTCAGGCGATCAGCGAGGGGTCGCGGACCTCGACGCGCGGTTGTTGCCCGCGCAGCACCGAGTTGCCGCCGAAGAGCTGGCGCTGGTCGATCGGCAGCGGGTCGAGCCAATCGGCTTCGGCGATGCGCCCGCTCTGGGCGTAGGCCGCGAGCGCGTTGCCGTAGCAGGTCGCGCGCACGGCGGCGGGATCGATGCCGCGCGCCAGCATCAGGCCGGCGGTCTTGGGCACCGCCAGCGGGTCCGACGCCCCCCAGTCGGCCGAGCTGTCGACGATGATGCGCTCGGACCCGTATTGGCGCACCACCTCGACCATGCGCTCGTTGCCCATCTTGGTGCGCGGGTAGATGGTGAAGCCGGCCCAGTAGCCGCGGTCCAGCGTCTCGCGCACCGTCTCCTCGTTGTTGTGGTCCATGACGACGCGCGACGGCAGCAGGCCGTGCTCCTCGCAGATGTCCATGCTGAGCCGCGAGCCCTCGGTCTTGTTGCGGTGCGGGGTGTGGACCAGCACCAGCATGTCGAGCTCGCGCGCCAGTTCGAGCTGGGCGCGGAAGGCGCGGTCCTCGGCCGGCGTCATGTCGTCGAAGCCGATCTCGCCCACCGCCACCACGCCGTCCTTGCCGAGGTAGAGCGGCAGCGCGTCGAGCACCTCCTCGGCGAGGCGCTCGTTGTTGGCCTCCTTCGAGTTCAGGCCCAGCGTGCAGTAGTGCCGGATGCCGAACTGCCCGGCGCGGAACCGCTCCCAGCCGAGCAGGCTCGCGAAATAGTCGCGCATCGAGCCGATCGAGGTGCGCGGCTGCCCCATCCAGAACGCCGGCTCGATCACCGCGACGATGCCGGCGTCGCGCATCGCCTCGTAGTCGTCGACGGTGCGCGAGATCATGTGGATGTGCGGGTCGATGTAGCGTGGCGCCGGGAAGGCATGGGGCGGCATGGACTGGTCGGGCATCGATGGCTCCTGGTCGGTCGAGGGTCGCGGTCAGACGGTGGACGACGAGGGCAGCGTCACGGCGCCGACCCCGGTGGCGCCGGCGGCCGATTGCTGGAGCGCCGAGCCGATCGCCGACAACGCCCCGGCGGGCGCGCCGTCGGCGCCAGACGGGTCGAGGATCGAGCCGAACAGGGTCTGCAACGCGGCCCCGGAGGTCGCCTCGCTGCCGCCCTGCAGGCCGGAGAACAGGCTGGCGGCGTCGGCGCTGCTCAGCGTCGCGAACGGGTTGGCGCCGCCGGTGAACAGGCCGTTGAAGGCGTCCTCGATGCCCTGCACGCCCAGCGTTCCCAGCAGCGGCGCCAGCGGGCTCTGCGCCAGCAACGAGCCGAGGTCGGCGCTGTCGCCACCGCCGCCGAACGCCGATGCCACGAATGCCGGGGCCGGTGCCACGTCTACGCTGGGCGCCGTGGCGGGGGTGGCGCCGCTGTCGGGCGCGCCGCCGGGCGGCCCGCCCGCGGCGAAGCCCGAAAACAGCGTGGCGAGTTGCGAACTGCTGAGACCCGCGAACGGGTTGCTGGCACCGTTGCCGCCGCCCAGGCCGCCGAAGATGTTGATCAGACCCTGCGCGCCGATGAGGCTGACCAGCGGCGCGAACGGACTCTGCGCGAGCAGGGCGCCAAGGGCGGCACTGTCCGGGGCCGCACCCGACGCGGCGGCGTCGGACAGGCTGGCGATGGCGGCACCGACCGCGCCGTCCGCACTGGACGGGGGCATGGCGCCGGATGCGGCGCTACCGGCATCCGACGCGCCGCCCGAGAGGGTGGCGACGAGGCTCGGCACCTGCGACGCGCTCACGTCGGCGAACGGGTTGGCGCCGCCGCCGGCGATGCTGCCGAACGCGTTCTCCAAGCCCTGCACGCCCATCGAGCCGGCCAGCGCGGCCAGCGGACCCTGCGCGATCAAGGCGTCGAGCGCCTGGGTGTCCGGGCCGGCGCCGGCCGGAGGCCCGCCAGCGCTGCCGATGAAGGCGCCGAATGGGCTACTGCCCAGCAACGACGTGAGGTCGATGCCGCTGGCGGCGAACGCCGAGGCGAACACCGAGCCATTGTCCGCGACCGGCGCCGCGGCGCCGTCGGCCGGCGGCGAACCGTAGGCCACCACGAAGGCGTTGCCGTTGCCGGTGACGGCGACCGGGTTGCCGCCCGGTCCAGAAGCCGGCGGGCATGCCTCGACCGCAAGCGGGTCGAGCACCGTGACCGGGCTGCCGGGCACGGCGGTGGCGCTGGTGACCGTGGAACCCGGGTTCGCCACGACATACTGGTTGCCGTCGCCGGAGATGGCGGCGGCGCTGCCGCCGGAGGGCGTGCCGTCGCTTGCCGCCGGCTGGTTGTCGGCGACCACGAACTTGTTGGCGGCGCCGTCGACGTTGACGGCATTGGAGCCGGTGGGGACGTTGTCGCTGGAGGCCGGCTCGTTGTTGGCGACCACGAACTTGTTGCTGTCGCCGGTAACTGTGACCGGGCTGCCGGTCGCGGCGTTGGCGCCGCTGGCGGGCGAATCGTTGTAGGCGACGGCGAAGCTGTTGCCGTCGCCGCCCACCGTCACCGCGTTGTTGCCCGCCGCGGCTGGATCGGCATAGGCGACGACGAACTGGTTGTCGGCACCGTTCACCGTGACCGAGTTGCCGGAGCTGGCGCCGTCGGTGGTCTGGTAGGCGATGGCGAACTTGTTGCCGTCGCCCTCGACGTCGATTGCGTTGTCGGTGGAGGCGCCCGCCGGCAACAGATACCGCACCACGAAGGGCTGGCCATCGCCGTTGACGGTGAGGTTGTCGCCGCCGCTGGTGACGGTATAGACCTTGGCGCCGTCCTGTGCGGCGAGCACGCCGGCCGCGTCGGAACCGGGCGTCCCGTCGGCCGCCACGGTGGAGTAGACGACCGCGAACTGGTTGTTGTTTCCGGTCACGGTCAGGACGTCGTTGCCGCCGCTGGTGTCGCTCACGTGGGTCGATCCTTTGCTGTGGGCGCGGCGCGATCCGTCCGCGTGTCGATCGGTTTCGGTCAGCCGGGCGGCCGCTCGTCGTGGTCGGCATCCGGCGCGCTCAGATAGAAACGGTTATTGGGCCGATGCGGAATACGTCAACTTAACCCGAAAGAATACGATCATGATCAGCAAATATTTTACCGCACGTTGTACTGTACGAAATCTGACTTAATCTTGACTGGCAGGAGTCGAGCCGTTATTCGATTTGCGTCGCCTCGATCGGTCGCCGCTTGTACGCCTGCCCGGCCCGCACCACCTCGCGACGCACCATGCTGGCGCTCTCGAAGCGTGCCAGCAGCGTGTCCGCCTCGTCCCAGCGGATCGCCCGCTGCAACGCCATGAGGTCCTCGATGTAGCGGCCGACCACTTCGAGCACCGCCGTCTTGTTGTGCAGGAACACGTCACGCCACATGGTCGGGTTCGAGGCGGCGATGCGGGTGAAGTCGGTGAAGCCGCCGGCGGCGTATTTCAGGATCTCGCCCTTCAGCACGCCCTCGAGGTCGTCGGCGGTGTTGACGATGTTGAACGCCAGCAGATGCGGCAAATGCGAAGTGATCGCCAGCACCTTGTCGTGGTGCTCGGCGTCCATCAGCTCGACGCGCGAACCGACCGCCTGCCACAGCGCGGCCACCCGTGTCACCGCTCGGGGGGCGCCCGGGGCCGTGGGGGTCAGGAGCCACCCGCGGCCGTCGAACCGGCGGGCCAGCGCGGCGGCCGGCCCCGACCGCTCGGTGCCGGCGACCGGGTGGCCGGGCACGAACCGCGCCATGTCCAGGTGGGGCGCCACAAGTTCGCAGACCTTGGCCTTGGTCGAGCCGACATCGGTGACGATCGCGTCGGCGCGCAAGCCCGGGGCCATCGCCCGCGCCGCCGCGCCGCTGGCGCCGACCGGCACGCCCATCACCACGAGGTCGGCGTCCCGCACCGCGGCGGCGGTGTCCGGGATGGCCTCGTCGACCAGGCCCAACGCGCACGCCGCGTCGAGCGTCGCCTGGCGCGGGCTGGTGGCGACCAGGCGGCCGGCCAAGCCCAGCCGGCGCACGTCGCGCGCCAGCGAGCCGTTGATCAGGCCGATGCCCACGAAGGTGATCTGCCCGAACAGCGGCTCGGCGGCCGGGGACCGCAACGTGGCGTCCCCCGGCCCGAAACGCCCGGGCTTAGGCGTGTCGTTCAGGATACGACCTCGCTCCGCTCCGCCTTGCGGTACTGGCGCGCCAGCTTGAGCCGCTCGGCCACCAGGAACGCCACTTCGAGGCTCTGCTGCGCGTTGAGCCGCGGGTCGCATTGGGTCTGGTAGCGCGTGGACAGGCCAGCGTCGGTGATCGCCTGCGCGCCGCCGGTGCATTCGGTGACGTTCTGGCCGGTCATCTCGATGTGGATGCCGCCGGGATGCGTGCCCTCGGCGCGGTGGACGTCGAAGAAGCCCTCGATCTCGGCCATGATGCGCAGGAACGGCCGGGTCTTGTAGCCGGACTCGGCGCGCACCGTGTTGCCGTGCATCGGGTCGCACGACCACACCACCTGGGCGCCCTCGCGCTGCACCGCGCGCACCAGCCTGGGCAGGCGATCCGCGACCTTGTCGTGGCCCATGCGCGCGATGATGGTGAGGCGCCCCGGCTCGTTGGCCGGGTTCAGCACGGCGCACAGGCGCAGCAGGTCGTCCGGGTCCATGGTGGGTCCCGCCTTGAGGCCGACCGGGTTGGCGATGCCGCGGAAATACTCGACATGCGCGCCGTCGAGCTCGCGGGTGCGGTCGCCGATCCAGGGCAGGTGGACGGCGGTGTTGTAGAACTCGCCGGTGGTGGAGTCCTCGCGGGTCAGCGCCTGCTCGAAGCCCAGCAGCAGCGCCTCGTGCGAGGTATACAGCTTGGTCGAGGCGATCGCCGGCACCGTGGCGTCGGTGACGCCGCACGCCGCCATGAAGCCCAGCGCCTCGGTGATGCGGTCGGCGATCTCCTCGTAGCGCCTGCCCTGGGCGGATCGCGCCACGAAGTCGAGGTTGTGCTCGTGGACGCGGGTGAGCGACGCGTAGCCGCCATCGACCAGTGCCCGCAGCAGGTTCAGCGTCGCCGCCGACTGCGAGTAGGCGCGGATCTGCCGCTCCGGGTCGGGCCGCCGCGCCTCGGCGGTGAAGCCGGCGCCGTTGATGATGTCGCCGCGGTAGCTCGGCAGCTCGACGCCGTCCTCGCTCTCGGTGTCCGACGAACGTGGCTTGGCGAACTGCCCGGCCATGCGGCCCACCTTGACCACCGGCGTGCCGGCGCCGAACGCCAGCACCGCCGCCATCTGCAGCAGCACGCGCAGCGAATCGCGGACGTAGTCGGCGTGGAACTCGGCGAAGCTCTCGGCGCAGTCGCCGCCTTGCAGCATGAAACCGCGACCGGCCGCGACTTCGCCCAACTGGCGGCGCAGCTCGCGCGCCTCGCCCGCGAACACCAGCGGCGGGAACGTGCCCAACCGCTGCTCGACCGCGGCGAGATGGCCCGGGTCTTCGTACGACGGCTGCTGCTTGACGGCGCGGGCGCGCCAGGACGACGGCGACCAGGTCGGGCCGATCTGGTCGGTGGTGAGGGCTTCGGTGGCGCGGGCGCCCCGGTGCATGAAATCGGCCATGGTCTTACCTGTAGTTGGGCTGTCCGGACCGGCGAGGTGTCGGCGACGGTCCGGACAGTTGCGTGAAAGGAGGCTTCGGGATCAGCTCGCCATGCCGTAGGCGGCCTGGCCTTGGGAGGTCTGTGGCGCCAAGCCGATCTCGGCGAAGCGCAACGCGTCCTCGGCCGCGTGCAGCAGCGCCTTGGCCTTGTTGCAGGATTCCTGGAACTCGGAATCGGCGTCCGAATCGGCCACCACGCCGCCGCCGGCCTGCACGTACAACATGCCGTCCTTCACCAGTCCGGTGCGCAGGCCGATGCAGGTGTCGAGGTTGCCGCCGGCGCCGATGTAGCCGATGCCGCCGGCATAGAAGCCGCGCCGGGTGGATTCCACCTCGTCGATGATCTCCATTGCACGGATCTTGGGCGCGCCCGAGACGGTGCCGGCCGGGAAGCCCGCGCACAACACGTCCAGCAGATCGGCGCGTTCGGGATCGAGCTCGCCCTCGACGTTGGAGACGATGTGCATGACGTGCGAGTAGCGCTCCACCACCATCTTCTCCGTGACCCGCACCGTGCCGACCTTGGAGACGCGGCCGACATCGTTGCGGCCCAGGTCGAGCAGCATCAGGTGTTCGGCCAGCTCCTTGGGATCGGCCAGCAGGTCCCGCTCCAGCGCCATGTCCTCGGCGCGGGTCTCGCCGCGCCAGCGCGTGCCGGCGATCGGGCGCACGGTGACGGTGCCGTCGCGCAGCCGCACCAGTATCTCCGGCGACGAGCCGACCAGCGCGAAATCGCCCAGGTTCAGGTAGAACGAGAACGGCGACGGGTTGAGCCGGCGCAGCGAGCGGTACAATGCCAGCGGCGGCAGCGCGAACGGCAGCGAGAACCGCTGCGACGGCACCACCTGGAACGCGTCGCCGGCGCGGATGTATTCCTTGGCGCGCTCGACCATGGCGCCGTACTCGGCGCGGTTCCGGTTGGAGCGAGGCTCCTGCGGCGCCTGGCGCTCGCGTGGCGGGGCGTGGAACGGCAGGCTGCGCCGCAGATCGGCCATCACGTCGGCCAGCCGCTCGCGCGCCCTCTCGTAGGCGATGGCGGCGGACACGTCCGACATCGGGTAGGCGGGCGTCACCACGGTCATGCGGTCGAGCACGTTGTCGAACACGACGACGACGGTGGGCCGCATCAGCATGGCGTCGGGCAGGCCCAGCTCGTCCGGGTTGGCCGAGGGCAGATGCTCGATCAGCCGCACGAAATCGTAGGCGAAGAAGCCGATCAGGCTGGCGCTGCCCGGCGGCAGGCTCGGCGGCAGCTCGATGCGGCACTCGGCGATCAACGCCCGCAGGCTGGCCAGCGAGGGCAGGTCCTGGGCCTCGTAGCGGTCCTCGCCCAGCCGGACCCGGCGATTGATCTCGGCGCGCTCGCCGTGGCAGCGCCAGATCAGGTCCGGCTTGAGGCCGATATAGGAATAACGGCCGCGTATCGCGCCACCCTCGATCGATTCCAGCAGGAAGCCGAACCGCTGGCCCTCGGCCAGCTTCATCATGGCCGCGACCGGGGTCTCCAGGTCGGCGACCAACGTGGTCCAGGCGACCTGCGGCCGGCCCCGCTCGTAGCCGTCGACGAACTCGGAACGTGGCGGTGAGACGTGCATCTTGGTTCCTCAAGGGACCGGCGGGGGCCGGCAGCTCCGGTTCAGCGTGTGGCGGGGTGCCGGTCGGAGGCGGCACGCGGACCGTGCCCGGCGAGCAACGCGCTGGTGGCGGCGGCCACGTCGGCGCGGCGCATCAGGCTCTCGCCCACCAGGAAGCAGGACGCGCCCACCGCGTGCATCCGCGTCATGTCGTCATGGCTGCCGATCCCGCTCTCGCAGACCATGACCCGATCCTTCGGCAACAACCGGGACAGCCGCTCGGTGACGGCGAGATCGACTTCCAGCGTCTTGAGGTTCCGGTTGTTGACGCCGATCAGCGGCGAGCGCAGGCGCAGCGCGCGCTCCAACTCGGCCTCGTCGTGCACCTCGACCAGCACGTCCATGCCCAAGCGGCGCGCGCAATCCTCCAGCTCCGCCAATTGCGCGTCCGCCAAGGCGGCCACGATCAGCAGCACGGCGTCGGCGCCGATCGCCCGCGCCTCGACCACCTGGTATGGGTCGAGGGTGAAGTCCTTGCGCAATGCCGGCAGGGTCACGGCGGCGCGCGCTTCGACCAGGTACTCGTCGGCACCCTGGAAATACGGCATGTCGGTCAGCACCGACAGGCAGGTGGCGCCCCCCTCGGCATAGGCCCGGGCCAGCGCCGCCGGATCGAAATCGGGCCGGATCAGCCCACGGCTCGGGCTGGCGCGCTTGATCTCGGCGATCAGGCCGAACCGCCCGTCCGCGACCTCGCGCCGCAACGCGGCGATGAAGCCGCGCGGCGGCTGCGTCGGCAGCATGGATTCGAGTTCGCCCAGTGGCCGCCGCGCCCGGCACGCCACGACGTGCTCGCGCTTGGCATCGCAGATTTCCACCAGCTTGTCGCTCACGATGCCGTCCCTCACGCGAACACCGCGTTGCTGGCTCGCACCAGCGCCTCCAGCCGCGCCAGCGCGGCGCCGGAATCGATCGCCTGGCGCGCCAGGTCGGCGCCCTGCTCCAGCCCATCGACCTTGTCGGCCACCAGCAGCGCCGCCGCCGCGTTCAGCACGACGATGTCGCGGTATGGACCCGCGCCGCCCCGCAACATCGCGCGCATCGCGGCCGCGTTGTCCCGCGCGTCGCCGCCGCGCAAATCGTCCGGCGCGGCGCGCGCGATGCCGGCCTGCTCGGGCACGATTTCGAAGCACCTGATCTCGCCGTGGCGCAACTCGGCCACCGACGAATGCGTGGTCGTGGTCAGCTCGTCGAGGCCGTCCCCGCCATGCACCACCCAGGCGCGCGAGGAACCCAGCCCACGCAACACCTCGGCGATCGGGGTCAGCCATTGCGGCGCGAACACGCCGAGAAGTTGCCGCTCGGCGGCTGCGGGGTTGGACAGCGGACCCAGCAGGTTGAAGATGGTGCGCACGCCGAGCTCGCGCCGCGTGGTGCCGACATGGCGCATCGCGGCGTGGTGGCGGGTCGCGAACAGGAAGGCGATCCGCTCCTCGTGGAGCGTGCGCGACAGCGTGTCCATCGGCATGTCGAGGTTCACGCCCAGCGCCTCCAACACGTCGGCGGCACCCGACCTGGACGAGGCGGCGCGGTTGCCGTGCTTGGCGACGGCGACGCCGCAGGCCGCGACCACGAACGCCACGGCGGTCGAGATGTTGAGCGTGCCGGAGGCGTCGCCGCCGGTGCCGCAGGTGTCG
>CAXTVL010000039.1:0-13336 GCA_964247515.1 uncultured Acetobacteraceae bacterium
CCCGAACAGGCCCACAGTCCCGCGTGCCGGCGATGCCGGCGCAACCAGGGACCGCCGGACATGACCACCATCACCGCCGAGGCAGCCAGCTTCGATGTCGCCAATTTCCGGGCCTTCACCAGTGGCGGGGGCCTGCGCTACTACCAATCGCTCACCGGCTGGCTGGATGCCGGCGAGCGGGCGCTGACCGAGGCCGCGTTCCAGCGCCTCGACCGGCCGCGCACACTCGATATCGGGGTCGGTTGCGGCCGCACCGTGCCGCTGTTGCGGCCGCGCTCGCACACCTACGTCGCGATCGACGTGGCTCAGGCGATGGTCTCGGCCACGCGCGAGCTGCACCCAGGCATCGACGTGAGGGGCATGGACGCGCGGGCGCTGGGCTTCGCCGACGCGGCGTTCGACCTGGTGGCGTTCAGCTACAACGGGCTGGACTCCTTGCAGCCGCCGGACCGCGAGCGCGCGCTGGCGGAGATCTCCCGGGTGACGCGGCCGGGCGGTCTGTTCGCGTTCTCCTCGTTGAATCGGACCGGCCCCGGGTTCGGCGAACGGTTCAAGGTGCCCTCGCCGCGTCCGGGCCGGCCACGACTTACCGAGACAGTGCGCGTGGGCCTCAAGGGCGCCCTCGCCTACTGGAACTACCGACGCAACCGTCGCTTCGGCACCACCGCGCCGGATCTCGCGATCTGCACGTCCCCGGCGCACAACTACGCCGTCGTGATGGTCGCGAGCTCGCTCACGGCACAGGTCGCGGCGCTGGACAGGCACGGCTTCACCGTCGAGCGGGCGTTCGCCAACACCACCGGCGCGGGCGTGCCGCTCGACCGCGACGACGCCGAGGCGGTGTGGCTGCACTACCTTGCGCGCAAGGCAGCACCGCCGCGCGAGCCCATGGACATAAAGATGTCCTTATGCGATGCGGAGGAATGGACGATCTCCTGACCGCGCTGCGCGCCTGCGCCGAACCGACCCGCCTGCGCCTGCTCGCCCTCGCCGCTCGCGGCAGCTTCTGCGTCATGGACTTCACCGAGATCCTGGGACAGTCGCAGCCGCGCCTGTCGCGCCACCTCCGCCTGCTGCACGAGGCCGGGCTGCTGGCGCGGGTGCGCGAGGGGGCGAACGTGTGGCTGGCCCTGCCCGGCCCCGAGACCGCGCCGGGCGCCCTGGTGCGCGACCTGCTCGACCGGCTGGGCGAGGACGACGCGGTGCTGGCGGCCGACCGCAGGCAGGCGGCGCGGGTGCTGGCCGAGCGCGCCCGCGCCGCCAGCGAGACGTTCCGCCGCAGCGGCGCCGATTGGGACGAGATGCGCGCTTTGGGCCTGCCGGCCGCCAAGGTCGAGGCGGCGCTGCTCGAACTGCTGCCGCAGGAAGCCGGGCGGCTGCTCGACATCGGCACCGGCACCGGGCGGCTGCTGGAGTTGCTGGCGCCGCGCGCCGCCCTGGCCGTGGGGGTGGACGCCAGCCGCGCCATGCTGGCGTTGGCCCGCGCCCGGTTGTCGCGGCCGCAACAGGCGCGTTCCGGGCTTGGGCATTGCGCGGTGCGGCTGGGCGACATGTACCGCCTGCCGTGGCCGGACGCCGCGTTCGAAACCGTACTGTTGCAGATGGTGCTGCACCACGCCGACGACCCGCCCGGCGCGCTGGCCGAGGCGGCGCGGGTGCTGCGCCCCGGCGGCAGGCTGGTCGCGATCGACCTCGCCGCCCACGCCGACGCCGAGGCGGCGCAGCGCCTGGCGCATCGCTGGCCAGGGTTTACGGAGCCGCAGATGCGCCAGTACCTGACCGGCGCCGGACTGACGCTGCGTGAGATCACCACTGTCCCGGGCCGGCTCGACATCAGGCTTTGGAGCGCCACCCGGGCCGAAGCCGCGGCCGTACCCGACGCCGCTCACGCATTGGAGACCACGCCATGACCGCTCGCCCGCATCTCCTGGAGGCGCTGCGCGACGGCGTGTTGCTGTGCGACGGCGGCATGGGCAGCCGCGTCCAGGCGCTGACGCTCGACATCGAGTCCGACTACTGGGGCCGCGAGAACTGCACCGAAGTGCTCAACCTGTCGCGCCCGGACATGGTGCGCGAGATCCATCGCGGCTATTTCGAGGCCGGCGCGGACATGGTCGAGACCAACAGCTTCGGCGGCTCGCCGATCACGCTCTCCGAGTTCGACCTGCAGGACCGCGCCTTCGAGATCAACCGCGTGGCCGGCGAGCTGGCGCGGGAGGCGGCGGAGATGTTCAGCGACGGCCGGCACCGCTACGTGCTGGGCAGCATCGGCCCCGGCACCAAGCTGCCCACGCTCGGCAACATCGCCTACGATCCGCTGGAGGACGCGCTGTTCGAGCAGGCGCGCGGACTGATCGCGGGCGGCGTTGACGCCATCCTGATCGAGACCTGCCAGGACACGCTGCAAATCAAGGCGGCCGTCAACGGCGTGAAGCGGGCGCGCGCCGAGGCCGGAACCGAGACGCCGATCTTCGTGCAGGTCACGGTCGAGACCACCGGCACGCTGCTGGTCGGACCCGACATCGCCGCCGCCGCCACCGTGATCCGCGCGCTCGACGTGCCGTTGATCGGGCTGAACTGCGCCACCGGCCCGCAGGAAATGGCGGAGCACGTGCGCTACCTCGCCGCCAACTGGCCCGGCCTGATCTCGGTGCAGCCCAACGCCGGCCTGCCGGAGTTGGTCGACGGCGCCACCCGCTACCCGCTGGGCGCGGAGGAGATGGCGAGCTGGATGGAGCGCTTCGTCGCCGAGGACGGGGTCAATTTGATCGGCGGCTGCTGCGGCACCTCGACCCCGCACATCGCTGCACTGGACGCGATGCTGCGCCGGCGGGGCGAGCGTCGCCCGGTGCCGGTGCCGCGCCGCCCCGTGTGGGTCCCTTCGGTCGCCAGCCTCTACCAGCAGGTGCCGCTGCGGCAGGAGAACAGCTACTTCTCGATCGGCGAGCGCTGCAACGCCAACGGCAGCCGCAAGTGGCGCGAGCTGCAGGAGCGCAATGATTGGGACGGCTGTGTCGCCGTGGGCCGCGAGCAGGTCGCCGAAGGGTCGAACAGCCTCGACGTCTGCACCGCCTTCGTCGGCCGCGACGAGGTGGCCGAGATGGACGCGGTGATCCGCCGCTTCACCGGCTCGGTCAACGCGCCGCTGGTGATCGACAGCACCGAGGCGCGGGTGCTGGAAAGCGCCCTCAAGCTGCACGGCGGCAAGCCGATCCTGAACTCGATCAACTTCGAGGACGGCGACGAGGCGGCCGATGTCCGCATGACGCTGGCTCGCAAGTTCGGGACGGCGGTGATCGCGCTCACCATCGACGAGGCCGGCATGGCCAAGACCCCGGAGCGCAAGCTGGCTGTCGCCGAGCGCCTGGTCGAGTTCGCCTGCGTCAAGTACGGTCTGGAGCAGTCCGACCTGCTGATCGACCCGTTGACGTTCACCATCGCCACCGGCAACGAGGACGACCGCAAGCTCGGGCAGTGGACGCTGGAAGGCATCCGCGCCATCCGCGAGCGCTTCCCCGACATCCAGATCATCCTGGGCCTGTCCAACATCAGCTTCGGCCTCAACCCGGCGGCGCGCGCGGTGCTGAACAGCGTGTTCCTCGACCACGCGGTTCGCGCCGGCATGACCGGGGCGATCGTCCACGTCTCCAAGATCCGGCCGCTGCACCTGATCGCGCCCGAGGAGGTGCAGGTCATGGAGGATTTGATCTTCGACCGCAGGCGCGACGGCTACGACCCGTTGCAGCGCCTGCTTGAGATGTTCGCCGAGCGCAAGGCGGTGGACGCGGTGAAGAAGTCGCGCGCCGAGACCGTCGAGGGACGCCTGAAGGAGCGCATCGTCGACGGCGACCGCAAGGGACTGGACGCCGAGCTGGACGAGGCGCTGCTGGTCCACAAGCCGCTCGACATCATCAACAACATCCTGCTCGACGGCATGAAGGTGGTGGGCGAGCTGTTCGGCGCCGGCAAGATGCAGCTCCCGTTCGTGCTGCAATCGGCCGAGACGATGAAGGCGGCGGTGGCGCATCTGGAGCCGCTGATGGAGCGCGTCGCCGGCCAGGAGAAGGGCGTCATCGTGCTGGCGACGGTGAAGGGCGACGTCCACGACATCGGCAAGAACCTGGTCGACATCATCCTGACCAACAACGGCTACCGGGTGGTCAACCTCGGCATCAAGGTCAAGCTCGCCGACATGGTGGAGGCGGCCCGCGAGCACCGCGCGCACGCCATCGGCATGTCCGGCCTGCTGGTGAAGTCGACCGTGGTGATGCGCGAGAACCTGGAGGAGATGTCGCGGCAGGGGCTCGACATCCCGGTGATGCTGGGCGGCGCCGCGTTGACCCGCAACTACGTCGAGGACGAGTGCGTGCAGGCGTACGCGAGCGGCCGCGTGGCCTACGCGCGCGACGCCTTCGACGGGCTGCACCTGATGGACCGCGTCACCGGCAACGGCTTCGACGACTACCTCTCGGCGATCCAGGCCAAGCGCTCGGGCAAGGCGCGCAACACCCAGCGCTCGCTGGGCCAAGCCGACCAGCGGGCGTTCGGCCCGGTGGACCTGGAAGCGGTGCGGCAGCGGCGGCACCGCCTTACCCGCGACGTGCCGCCGGCGGTGCCGCCGTTCTGGGGGCCGCGCATGATCGAGAGCGCGGCCAAGGCGGTGGTGCCGTTCCTCAACGAGCGCAGCCTGTTCCAATTCCAGTGGGGCTTCCGCAAGCAGGGCCGCAGCCTCGAGGACTTCCTCGGCTGGGCGCGCCAGGAACTGCGCCCGGTGATGCGGCGGATGCTGGCGCTGTGCGAGGCGCGGGACATCCTGCGGCCGCAGGCGATCTACGGCTACTGGAAGGCGGCCGGCCAGGGCAACGAGCTGATCGTCTTCGACCAGGACGGCAGCACCGAGCTGTGCCGTTTCAACCTGCCGCGCCAGCCGCGCGAGGACGGCGAGTGCATCGCCGATTTCTTCCGCGACGTGGACGACGACGAGCGCGACGTGATCGGCCTGCAGGTCGTGACCGTGGGCCAGAAGGCCAGCGACACCGCCCGCGAGTGGTTCGAGGACAACCGCTACCAGGATTACCTCTATCTGCACGGCCTGTCGGTCGAGATGGCCGAGGCGATGGCCGAGTACACGCACAAGCGCGTCCGCGCCGAGTTGGGCTATGCCGGCGAGGACGATCGCGACATGGAGAAGATGCTGGCGCAGAGCTATCGCGGCAGCCGCTACTCGTTCGGCTACCCCGCCTGCCCGCGCGTCGAGGACCAGGCGCCGTTGTTGAAGCTGTTGGAGGCGGAGCGGGTCGGCGTCAGCATTTCCGACGAGTGGCAGTTGCACCCCGAGCAGTCGACCAGCGCCATCGTGGTGCTGAACCCGCGTGCCAAGTATTTCTCGGTTTGAGGACCTGGTGATGAGCGACGCATTGAAGCGCGAGCAGGCCCGGGCGCTGGCCGAGAAGGCCGTGGAGCAGCAAGTCGCAGGCGCCGACGATGCCGCCGACACGACGTTCGACCAGGCGACCAAGCTCGATCCGGACGCGGTGGCCGAGGTGCTGGACGAAACCGGCGCCAACACCGCGCCGGACTCGCGCGACGAGCGGACGGCTCGCGAAAGATCGGACTAGCATTTGCGTAAGTGGCACGCGTCGCCGTACCCAATCAGGAATGATGGCACGCGCTGCCGCCGGCTGGTCAAGGACTCCGAGCGGTCCGCCGCCACCCTCGCAGGCTTTCACACCATCGCGTTCGTCGGATACATGCTCAAGCAGGCAGCGGACCTGATGAGAAGGTCATAGCACCGTTTAGTCCATCGCCATCTCGTACGAAAACAGTGAGCTCGGCTGCTTGGCGTTGGTGGCGATCGTGTAGTCGTCCAGCTTGTCACGCTGGCGAGATTGACCGCGGAAGTGCCCATCTGGCCGACGTGGCACGGATTGAACTCCGGCGTCTTCGGGTCCATCACCCGGGCGAAGTTCCACATCGCGGAATCGGCGTTCCACTCGCAACCGTTTTGGTGGGTGACGCCCTGGCGAAGCATTGCGATCCAGCCGTGGTTGTTGGCGGGATTGATGGCCCAGCGCGTCGCCAGCCCGGGCATCGCTTCGGCGGCTTGGTCGGAACGCGATAGGTCCCAATGCCCGAGCGCGTCCGCCTCGCGTATCGCCCGGCGCGCATCGCCCGCGCGCCCGGCCCGCCGCACAAAACCCGGATTATTGTTTGCAAGTGTCGGCAGGCCTGTGCTGCGCTACGCCAACCAGGAGCGTGTGCCGATGACCCAGCCGGACCTGCCAGACCCTTCCCAAGACGCCGACATCGAGCGGCGCTTTCGCGACGCCGGGGTGGTCGTCCCCGCCGACCGCGCCGCCGGCACCTACGCCGGCGCGCGCCGGCTGCTCGCCGCCCTGCACTGGGTCCGCCAACCGCGCCCAGCCGCGAGCGAGCCCGCGCACATCTTCATGGCGGACGGGAAGCGGCCGTGACGACCCCGTTGCACGAGCTGTCGATCGCCGAGGCCGGCCGGATGTTGCGGGCGGGCGAGGTCACGTCGCGCACGCTCACCGAGGCGGCGCTCGCCCGCATCGACACACTCGACCCGGTGCTGAACGCCTTCGTGCTTGTGACGCGCGAGCGGGCACTCGCCGAAGCCGAAGCCGCCGACACCGAGTTCGCCCGGGGCCGCGACGCTGGCCCGCTGCAGGGCGTGCCGTATGCGCTCAAGGACATCTACGCGACCGCCGGGCTGCGCACCACCTGCCACTCGAACCTGCTGCGCGACCACGTGCCCGAAGCCGACTGCGCCGTGCAGGAGCGGCTGCGCGCCGGCGGCGGCGTGCTGCTGGGCAAGCTCGGCACGTTCGAGTTCGCGATCGGCGGACCGAGCTTCGACCTGCCGTTCCCGCCGGCGCGCAACCCGTGGAACCCCGAGCACTTCACCGGCGGCTCCTCCTCCGGCTCGGCGGCGGCGGTGGCGTCCGGGATGCTTCGCCTCGCGATGGGCTCGGACACCGGCGGCTCGATCCGCGGCCCGGCGGCGCTGTGCGGCACCGTGGGACTGAAGCCGACCTACGGCCGCGTGTCGCGGCGCGGCGTGTTCCCACTGGCCTACTCGCTCGACCATTGCGGCCCGCTGACCTGGAGCGTCGAGGACACGGCGCTCACCATGCAGGTCATCGCCGGCCATGACCCGCGCGACCCCGCCTCGGCCGACGTCCCGGTGCCCGACTTCACCGAGTCCTTCACGGCCGCGCCCGGCCGCGACCTCGACGGCGTGCGGATCGGCTACACCCGCCGCTTCTACATCGACAACCCGTTCCTGACCGCCGAGGCGACCAGCGCGCTCGACGCCTGTGCCGCGCGGATGGCCGCGCTGGGCGCCACCGTGGACGAGGTCGATCTGCCCGCCTACGAACTGTTCGACGCCTGTGCCCAGGTCATCATGTCCGCCGAGGCGTTCGCCGTCCACGAGACCGACCTCAAGACCCGCCCGCACGCCTACGGCCGCTACGGCTACCAGCGCCTTGTTTCGGGCGCGGTGCTCTCGGCCGCCGACCTGGTGCAAGCGCAACGCCTGCGCCGCGAACTGACCGACGCCGTGAACCAGGGACCGTTGCGCACCCATCACGCCTTGCTGGCTCCGGCGGGCCTGGCCACGGCGGGGGCGTTCACCGAGTTCGGCCCGGACGCCGCGCGCTGGGCCGGGATGCTGACCAGTCCGTTCAACGTCACCGGCAGCCCCGCCTTGGCGCTGCCGATCGGCTTCGGCGCCAACGGCCTGCCGCTCGGAGCGCAAATCGTGGGCCGCCCGTTCGACGAGACGCTGATCCTGCGCATCGGCGCCGCCTACGAGGCGGCCGCCGGCGTCACCCAGTGTCGTCCGCGCATGGCCCGCGCCGCCTAAGCCGCACGACGCGCTGCAGACGGGCTACAACATCCGGTGCGTGACCGACGGCACCGCCACGCCGAGCGACGAGGAGCACGACGCGACGCTGATCGGCATGTCGGCGACCTTCGCGGCCGTGGTCGACACCGCCCACGCAAACGGGCTGACCGAGGCCTGACGCGCGCGCCTATGTCCCGGTCGCGCGCAGCTTGGCATCGATGAACCGCTTGGCCCGCGGCACGTCCGCTTCGTCGAGGTGCTCGATGATCAGGGGGATGTTCGGGTGCTTGCGCGCCAGCCGCCGCAGGTAGTCGTCGTAGTCGAGCGCGCCGAGCCCCGGCGCCGGCAGCTCGACCGCCCCCACGCCGCGGAAGCTGTGTGCCTCGGAGGCGTCGATGGCGGCGTGCTTCTCGGTGCTCGTCTCGGACCGCTTGACGTCCTTCGCGTGGGCGATCGGCACCCGCTCCTCGAGCGTGTCGAAGACCTGCTTCAGCACCACCCCCATCCGGTCGATGTTGTGGCCCTCGAAGTAGTTGGTCGGATCCATCAGCAGGCCCAGGCCGGGATGGTCCAGCTCGGCCAACATGCGCACCGTCTCCTCGACCGAGCCCACGACGTTGTTGACATAGGTTTCCAGCAGGAACACCGCGCCGTGGTCGAACGCCAATTGCGCCAGCTCGGCGATGACGGCGCGGCACTCGGCGAAGCCCGCCTCGGTCTTGTTGCGCGGGTGCGCGACCCAGTCGCTGTCGGGATCGAACGTGCCGGTCTCGCTGACGACGTAGGGTGTCCCGAAGTCGCGCGCGTGGCGGATCGTGGCGCGCAGCCGGTCGAGCCCGGCGTGGCGACGCGCCGGGTCGGGGTGGACGAGGTTGGTGTAGCCCGACACCGCGCAGATCGGCAGGTCGTGGTCGCGGAACGTCTCGCGCACGACGCAAGCGCGCTCGGTGGTGATCGCGTCCGGCGTCGAGAAGTCGATGTCCTTGAACGCGAGGTCGAGCTGCACCGTGTTGAAGCCGAGGGCGCGGATGCGCCGCGCCTGCTCGGCCAAGGTGTACGGGAAGTAGCCGGTGAAGATGCCGACCTGGATCATGTAAACTCCCCTGTGTCGATCTCGTCGAGCCGGACTTCCCGCCGCTCGCGGATCGAGCGGTAGGCGGCGTCCACCAGCGCCATCGTCCGCACGTGGTCGGCCGCCGCCAGCAGCGGCGGCGTGCCGGTCGCGACGGCGTACTGCAGTTGCTCCATCACGCCCGCGAACGCCTGCGGGAACCAGCGCGTGCGCCAGCGCGGCTCGACCCACTGGCCGCCGGTGTCGCGGCGCGAGGCGTAGCGCAAGGTGGACGGGCTGCCGTCCGGGTAGTCGGGCCAGCCGATGCCGCCCTGCGCCACGCCCTCGGTGCCTTCCATCCGCCACCTGATGAAGGTGTCCGACGCGAAACCGGCGTCACGCGGGCCGGTCCAGACGTCTTCCAGCGTCACCGCGAGCGCCCCGGAGGCGAGGCGCAGCGTCGAGGCCGTGATGCCGTCGCTGTGCGCGAATTCGGTGCGCGGGTCCGCCCGCGCCGTGGTGCTGATGGACAGCGGTTCGCCCAGCAGGAAGCGCAGCACGTCGAGATGGTGGATGGCCATGTTGAGGATGGTGAGACGGTCGTACTGCGCCAGGTACGGCTGCCAGTGCGGCACGGCGCGCATCTCGATCGTCATCAGCACCGGCTCGCCCAGCGAGCCGCGCGCCATGACCTGTCGCAGCACGCGCATCGACTGGTCGAAGCGCATGTTCTGGTTCACCGACAGCGTCTTGCCGGCGCGCGCGGCCTCGGCGGCGAGGCGAGCGGCCTCGGGAGCGTCCATCGCCAGCGGCTTCTGCGCCAGGATGCCGCGCACGTGCGGCTGCGACAGCGCGTGGCGGATCAGCGCCGGCTGCTGGTCGGGTGGGAAGGCGATGTCGACGATCGCGACCGCCGGGTCCTCGATCAGCGCCCGCGGCGTCTGGTGCGTGCGCGGGATGCCCCAGCGCGTTGCGACCGCGGCGGCGCGCGACGGCGTGCGCGAGGCGATCGCCACCACCGGGAAGCCGGCCTCGGCATACGCGGCGAGCTGCACGTCGGCCATGATGAAGCCGGCGCCGATGCAGCCGATCGGGATGCCGCGCTGGCGGATCGGCGCGTCCGGCACGAAGCCAAGCGCATCGTACTCTGTCACGCCGCCTCCCGCTTTGATGGTTTCTGAGGCGTCCATCGCTTGAAGCGACGCTGCCATAGCCACGTCGGCCTTGCAAGCACTGGCTGCGCGTGCAAGATGGCCGTCGATTTGATGGGTTCTGATGTGACGATCGCTGACGTTGCCGATGCTGCCGGTGTCTCCGCCGCCACCGTCGACCGGGTGCTGAACGGCCGGGCTGGGGTACACGCGCGCACGCGCAGCCGCGTGCTGCGCGCCGCCGAGGAACTGGGCTACGTCGACGGCGGGTCGGCGCCGGCGGCGGCCATGCGCCTGGCCTTCGTCGTCCCTGGCGGCGGCAACCCCGTTTTGGCCGAGCTGAGCCGCGCCCTGCGATCCTGCGCGACGCCGGCGGTCGCGGTCGTGGTGCACCGGCTCGACATCTACCGGCCGGAAATCCTTGCCGCCGGCCTGCTCGACGTCGCGGCCGAGGCTGATGGCGTGGGCGTGGTGGCGCTCGACCACCCGGCGGTGCGCGAGGCGATGCGGACGCTGGCGGCACAGGGCAAGCAGGTCGTGACCCTGGTGTCGGACATCTCCGACGTCCCCCGCGCGGCCTATATCGGCATCGACAACCGCGCCGCCGGGCGTCTTGCCGGCCAGTTGCTCGGCCGCTTCCTGCGCGTGGCCTCCGGCGAGGTGGCGCTGTTCGCCGGCTCGCTCAGCTATCGCGGCCACGAGGAGCGCGAGATGGGGTTCCGCCGCGTCTGCGCCGAGGACTTCCCCGCGCTGACGCTGCTGCCGACCTGCGAGATCAAGGACGAGGCGGAGCAGGCCCACGCGGCGACGCGCGCGCTGCTGCGCGAACGCCCGGCGTTGTGCGGCATCTACTGCCTGGGCGGCGGCCTGCGCGGCATCGGCCGCGCGCTCGAGGAGAGCCGGCGGACGCAAACGGTGTTCATCGGCCACGAACTGACCGAGCATACGCGGCGCTTCCTGGTCTCGGGGACGATGGACGCGGTGATCGACCAGGACGCCGCGAGCGAGGCGCGCCGCGCGGTCTCGTTGCTGGCAAAGGCGGCGCGCGGCGGCGGCCTCGGGCACGCGGCGTTGCTGCGGACCCAGGCGGTCTTTCGCGAGAACATCCCGGACGCGAACATCGGCGACGCAAGCTGGCAACAGGGAGAGGAACCATGACGACCCCACGCATCGACCGGGACGACCGCGCGGCGTTCGACCGCGACGGCTACGTGCTGAAACCGGCCTTCTTCGACGCCGAGGAGGTGGCGCTGCTGCGGCAGGCGATCGCCGCCGACCCAGCCATCGCCCGCAACGTCACCCGCCTTCACGACAGCGGCGGCGCCTCGACCGAGCTGGCGCTGTGGAACCACCCGGGCGACGATCTGTTCGGCATGGTCGCCCGCAGCGCCCGAATCGTCGAGGGCATGGAGACGCTCCTGCGCGGCGCGGTCTACCACTACCACAGCAAGCTCACGATGAAGCGCCCGCTGGTCGGCGGCGCCTGGGACTGGCACCAGGATTACGGCTACTGGTACAACAACGGCTGCCTGTTCCCCGACATGGCCAGCGTGTTCATCGCGATCGACCCGTCGCGGCGCGAGAACGGCTGCCTGGAGGTGCTGCGCGGCAGCCACCGCATGGGCCGGCTCGACCACGGCCGCGTCGGCGGCCAGACCGGGGCCGATGCCGAGCGGGTCGAACAGGCGATGAGGGTGCTGGACCGCATCTATTGCGAGATGGACCCGGGCGACGCGCTGTTCTTCCACAGCAACACGCTGCACTCGTCGTCGCGGAACGTCTCCGACCGCTCGCGCAACGTCCTGCTGTGCTGCTACAACCGCATGGACAACGATCCGTACAAGGACCATCACCACCCGCGCGCGACCCCGTTGCACAAGGTCGACGACGGCGCGATCAAGCGGGTCGGGCTGACGCTGTCGGGAGACGCGCGCGAGTTCTACCGGGCGGAGACAGATGCGACGATCGAGGCCGCATCTGCCTGAACCGCCCACAGGCTAGGTAGCTACAACGACGGCGTCGGCACGGCCGGCGCCGCACAATCGGGAGGATGGTCGTATGCTGAAGAAGGTGCTGGTGGCCTGCTGCTGCGTGTCTCTGGCGATGGTGGCGCAGGCCCAGGCCAAGACGTTCTACTGGATCTCTCACGGCTCCCCGGCCGACCCGGTCTGGACATACTTCCTCGCCGGTGCCCGGCAATGGGCCAAGGATACCGGCAACACCGTCAACACCTCGTTCCACAACGGCGACGTGGCGGCGCAGCAGGAGGCCGAACGCGCCGCCATCGCCGCCAAGGCGGACGGCATCGTCACCAGCAGCCCCGACCCCGGCAGCCTGGTCGCAATCGCGAAGGAAGCCAACGCCGCGCACATCCCGATCATCAACTTCAACACGCCCGACCCCAAGGCCAGCTTCAACGCCTATGTCGGCGGCGACAACACCGCCTTCGGCCACAACTGGGCGCAGTACCTGGTCGACCACAAGCTGGTGAAGTCGGGCGATTTCGTCTGGATGCCGGTGGAAATCCCCGGCGCCACCTATGGCGTGCAGGAGGAGGCCGGCGCCGCCAGCGTGCTGAAGCCCGCCGGCGTCACCTGGGAGGTGACGGACAACACGCTCGACCAAGGCGAGGTCATCAGCCGCATGACCGACTACCTGACCGCCAACCGGCGCAAGATCAAGGCGATCATCGGCCTGGGCGACATGGTCGACGGCAGCATCAAGCGGGTGTTCGACCAAGTGGGCGTGAAGCCGGGCGAGATCCCGGTGATCGGCTGGGGCAACTCGCTCGACACCACGCAGGAGGTGTTGGGCGGCTACGTCGTGGCCGCGCAGTGGCAGGACCCGCAGGCGACCAGCTACGTGGCGTTGTCGCTGGCGGCGATGGCCTCGGGCGGCATCCCGCCCGGCTTCAACGTCATCACCGGAGCGCTCTACGACAAGAGCAACGCCGCCATGTACGACAAGATACTGTCGGCGAAGTAGCGGGCATGGACATACGGGCGCCGGCTGTCGCGGCGACAGCGAAGTCGGGGAGCGCGGCTCCCCCAGCGGACCGTCGCTCGCTGGGCCGACGCCTGGTCGCCCGGCCCGAATTCGGCCCGTTCGTGCTGCTGCTGGTCGAAATCGTGGTGTTCGGCGCGATTAACCGCGACTTCGTCTCGCCGCTCAATGTCAGCAACACCTTGGCGTTCACCGTCGAGCTGGGCCTGATCGCGCTCGCGATGACGTTGCTGATGACGTCGGGCGAGTTCGACCTGT
>CAXTVL010000040.1:0-13125 GCA_964247515.1 uncultured Acetobacteraceae bacterium
CGGCGGGCGTGCCGTCACGGCGATGACGCTGGAGCATTATCCGGGCATGACGGAACGGGCGCTGGCCGGCATCGCCGCGACGGCGGCGCAGCGCTGGGAGCTGCTCGGCTGCACGCTCATCCACCGTGTCGGCCGGCTGCTGCCGGGCGAGGCCATCGTGTTGGTGCTGGCGGCCGCGCCGCACCGGCAGGCGGCGCTCGACGCGACCGGCTTCATGATCGACTGGCTCAAAACGCAAGCGCCGTTTTGGAAGAAGGAGAGCTTCGCCGACGGGGCCGAGGCCTGGGTCGAAGCCCACGAGGGTGACACGGCCGCCGCCGTGCGCTGGCGTTAGCCTTATCTTTACCACGCCGCCCCAGGGTCGGCGCTGGTGCAGCAGAAGGCCCGCGCATGACCACCGACACGCTCGACCGGCTGCTTGACGCCCTAGCCTGTTACGGCGCCGGCGACCGGGACGGTGCCGGCGCGCAATGCCGCGCGGTGCTGGCGCAGGGACCGCATCCGGTGGCGCTGCACGTGCTGGGCGTGATCGCGCTGGAGCGGCGCCAACCGGCCGAGGCGTTGGCGTTGCTGCGCCAGGCGGCGGCGCTGCGCCCGCGGGACAGCGACACGCGGCTGGCACTCGCCAACGCGTTGTCGGCGAACGGTGAACACGCAGCCGCGATCGAGAACTACCGTTCCGTGCTCGCGGACCAGCCAGGCCATCCCGGCGCCTTGACCAACCTGTCGCAATCCCTCCGCGCCCGGGACGAGACCCCGGCGGCGCTTGATGCCGCCCACGCGGCGGTGCTGGCCTGGCCCGGCTCGGCCAAGGCACTGACCGCGCTGGCGCTGGCGCTGCTGCAGTCGAACCAGCCCGGGCCGGCGCTGGATGCGGCGGACGACGCGACCGGCCTCGACCCCACGCTGGTCGACGCCTGGGTGGCGCGCGGCACCGCCCGCTCGGCACTGCGCTTCACCGACGCCGCGATCGCCGATCTCGAACACGCGCTGACTCTCGACCCCGACCATGCCCCGGCACACCTCAACCTCGGCAACGCGCATCTGGACCGCGACGACTTGGCCGACGCGGAGCGGCACATGCGTGACGCGCTCACGCTCGACCCGTCCCTGGCCGAGGCCCATGCCAGCCTCGGGTTCCTGCTGGCTTGCCATGGCGCGCTGCCGCAGGCGGTCGCGGCCTGCGAGGCCGCCATCGCGTTGCGGCCGAAGCTCGGTCAGGCGCATTGGAACCGCAGTTTCGCCCAGCTCCTCGGCGGCGATTTCCACCACGGCTGGGTCGGCTACGAATGGCGCAAGCAGCAGTTTCCGCAGCATTTTCCGGCACTATCCGGCCGCGAGTGGCAGGGCGAGCCGCTGGCCGGGCGGCATCTCCTGGTGCGCGCCGAGCAAGGGCTGGGCGATACCATCCAGTTTGCCCGGTTCCTGCCGCCCTTGGTCGCCGCCGCCGCCAAGGTGACGTTGGCCTGCGCGGCACCGCTGGTCCCGCTGCTGCGCCAATTGCCGATCGGTCTCGTTGTGCGTGATGGGCCGATGCCCGCGCACGATCTTTGGGTGGATCAGATGAGCCTGCCGCGCCTGCTGGGCGTCGAGCTGGCCAGCATCCCCGGCGCCGGCGGCTACCTCACGGCTCCGTCCGCGCCTGATGTGGAGCACCCCCGCGGTGTCGGCATCGCCTGGGCCGGCAACCCCGGCCACTCGAACGACCGCCGCCGCTCGCTGCCGGCGGCCGCCCTGGCATCGCTCGCCGCCGTTCCGGGTATACCATGGGTGAGTCTACAGACTGGCTCGCGCGGCGGCGAGGCGGAGACGGTGCTCGCGGTCGCAGGCGACACGGCCGCCTTTCCCGATTTCGCCGCCACCGCGGCCCTGGTCGCGAAGTTGGAGCTGGTCGTCACCGTCGACACCGCCGTGGCCCATCTGTCGGGAGCGATGGGCAAGCCAGTCTGGATCATGCTGCCCTACGCGCCCGACTGGCGCTGGATGCACGCGCGCGCGGACTCGCCCTGGTATGATTCGGCGCGCCTGTTCCGGCAGCCGGCGCCAGGCGACTGGGACAGCGTCACCCGGGAGGTATCGGCGGCGTTGTCGGCGTGGCTCAACCGGGAAGGCTGACCACGGCGCCGTGTTGCGTCACCGCCGGCCCGCACAGATCGGCCAGCGCCTGCGCGACGTCGTGCGGCTGGCGCAACGCGCGCGGATCCTCACCCGGCATCGCCTGCGCGCGCAGCCGCGTTGCGACCACGCCGGGGTCGAACAGGTTGACCCGCAACGCGCTGCTGGCCACTTCCGCCGCCCAGCTCAGCACGAGGTGGTGCAGCGCCGCCTTGGTGGCGCCATACAGCCCCCAATACGCGGTCGGCGCCGCCACGATGCCGCTGGTGGTGAACACCGCGCGCCCGGCCGGGGCGGCCAGGAGCAGCGGCGCGCAGGTGCGGATCAGCCTGAATCCGGCGCCGAGATTGACCGCCAGCGTCGCGTCCCAGTCCGCCGTCGCGATGTGCGGCACCGGGGTCAGCCGCCCCAGCGCCGCCGCGTTGCCGACCAGGATGTCGAGCCGGCGGAAGCGGTCGAACAGGCTGGGTCCCAGGCGATCGACCGCCTCCCCGTCCGCGACGTCGAGCGGCAGCAGCGTCGCGGCGCCACCGCCCGCGCGGATCGCGTCGTCGGTCTCGGCCAAGCCCCCGGCGCCGCGCGCGGTGATGACGACGTGGGCACCCCGGCCGGCCAGCACCATCGCCGTGGCGGCACCGATGCCACGGCTGGCGCCCGTCACCAGCGCCACCTGCCCCGCGAGCGGCAGGCTCACTGCAACTCGGACAGCAGGCTGAGTTGCCGCGTGTCGTTCTCGGTCATGTCTGGCAGGGCGATCGGGTACTCGCCGGTGAAGCAGGCGTCGCAGTATTTCGGCTTCGCGGCGTCGCGCCCCGGCTGGTTAAGCGCTCGGTACAGGCCGTCCGCCGAGACGAACGCCAGGCTGTCGGCGCCGATCAGCGCCGCCATCTCGGCCACGTCGTGCGAGGCCGCCAGCAGCTTGCCACGCTCCGGCGTGTCGATGCCGTAGAAGCAGGAATGCGTGGTGGGCGGCGAGGAGATGCGCATGTGGACCTCCGCGGCTCCCGCCGCGCGCACCATCTCGACGATCTTCTTGCTGGTGGTGCCGCGCACGATGCTGTCGTCGACCAGCACCACGCGCTTGCCGTCCAGCACCGCGCGGTTGGCCGAGTGCTTCAGCTTGACGCCCAAATGGCGGATGTTGTCGGTCGGCTCGATGAAGGTGCGGCCGACATAGTGGTTGCGGATGATGCCCAGCTCGAACGGCAACCCCGCCTCGCCCGCGTAGCCCATCGCCGCCGGCACGCCGCTGTCCGGGACCGGCACCACGACGTCGGCCGCGACATGGCTCTCGCGCGCCAGCTCGCGGCCGATGCGCTTGCGCGCGTCGTACACCGGCATCCCTTCGACCACGCTGTCGGGACGGGAGAAGTAGACGTATTCGAAGATGCAGAAGCGCGACGCCTTGCGCTCGAACGGGCGGATGCTGTGCACGCCCTGGTCGGTGATGACGACGATCTCGCCCGGCTCGACGTCGCGCACGAAGCTGGCGCCGGTGATGTCGAGCGCGCAGGTCTCGCTGGTCAGGATCCAGCCGCCGCCGCTCGACTGCGCCTGGCTCTCGATGCGGCCCAGGATCAGCGGCCTGACGCCCAGCGGGTCGCGCACGCCGAACAGCGTGTCGTTGGTCATGGCGATCAGCGAGTAGGCGCCGACCACCTGCTTCAGCGCGTCGATCAGCCGGTCGACCACGGTCGAGTACAGGCTGATGGCGATCAGGTGGATGAACACCTCGCTGTCGGTGGTGCTCTGGAACAGGCAGCCGCGCCGCACCAGGGCGCGGCGCAGCATGGTGGCGTTGGTGAGGTTGCCGTTGTGCGCCACCGCGAGGCCGCCGAACTCGAAATCGGCGAACAGCGGCTGCACGTTGCGCAGCACGGTGTCGCCGGTGGTGGCGTAGCGGTTGTGGCCGATGGCCGAGCTGCCGGGCAGCCCCGCGATCACCCGCGCGTCGCCGAAATTGTCGCCGACCAGGCCCACGCCCTTGTGGCTGCGGAAGCTCTGGCCGTCGAACGAGACGATGCCGGTCGCTGTCTGGCCGCGGTGCTGCAGCGCGTGCAGGCCGAGGGCCGCCACCGCGGCGGCGTCGGTGCAGTTCCACAGCCCGACGACGCCGCACTCCTCGTGCAGCTTGTCGTCATCGGCGTCGGGCGGGTCAGTGGCAACCAGGTCGGCCATCGGCGGCATGACTCCCTCCGCAGCGCATCACGGGCGGCCGAGGGCGTGGCCCTGCGGCTGCGGTTGCAGCAGGTCCTCGGCGTTGGTGGCGGGTCCCGGCGGCGGCGGGCGCACCGCCGGCCGGTAGCGCGGCGGCAGCAACCCATCGAGCCAGATGGCGCCCGCGTAGGCATATGGCACCGTGCGGGCCTGGGTCAAAGCCTCCGGCCAATGGTCGGGCGCCACCGCCATGCCGAGGCCGATATAGGCGGCGACGATGACCACGGCGCCGCGCAGCAGTCCGAACACGGTGCCCAGCGTGCGGTCGACTCCGCCGATCGCCGAGCGGCGCACCAGGCCGCCCGCGAGGCCGGCCACCACCGACAGCGCCACCAGCACGACCACGAACACACTGGCGAACGCCGCCGGATCGGCGAGCTCGGGGTTGCCGATCCAGTGGCGAAAGCGCGGCTGCGCCGCGGGGAACAGCGACCAGGCGGCGAACAGCGCGCCGGCCCATGAGGCGATGCCCAGCGCCTCGCGCACCAAGCCGCGCAGGAACGCCAGCAAGGCGGAGACGAGGATCACGGCGATGACGGCGAGGTCGACCCAGTTCACCGGGCGACGCTATAGCGCCATGCGCCCAGCGGTGCCAGGCGAGAGGCGCGCCACCAAATCCGACAAATGGCCCAACTCGTGCAGCGCCATGCCGTCCGGGGCAGCCAGCGGACGGTTGCCGCGCGCCACCCGGCGCGGCAGGCAGGCGGCGGTGAAGCCCAGCTTCTGCGCCTCCTTCAGCCGCGCCTCGGCCTGCGCCACCTGCCGGACCTCGCCCGACAGCCCGACCTCGCCGAAATAGACGGTGCCGGGGTCGGTCGGCCGGTCCGACGCCGCCGAGGCGAGCGCCGCCGCGACCGCGAGGTCGGCCGCCGGCTCGCCCACGCGCAGGCCGCCGGCGACGTTGAGCCAGACGTCGGTGGCGCCGAGCCGCAGGCCGCAGCGGGTTTCCAGCACCGCCAGCAGCATCGACAGCCGCGCCGCGTCCCAGCCGATCACCGAGCGGCGCGGCGCGGCCCCCCCGGTGGGGGGCCCCCCCCCCCGGAGAGCCCCCCCACCCCCGGCGCGGGCCCCCCCCCCCCCCCCCCCCCCCCCCCCCGCCCCGCGCCACACCGTCCCCCCCCGGGGGGCGGTGAGCCGCCCGGGTTGGGGGCCAGCAGAGCCTGAATCTCCACCAACACCGGTCGGCTGCCCTCTAGCCCCGCGAACACGGCACTGCCGGAGATGTTGCCGCGCCGCTCGGCCAGGAACAGCGCCGAGGGGTTGGCGACCTCGGCCAGGCCGCGATCGGTCATCTCGAACACGCCGATCTCGTCGGTGGCGCCGAAGCGGTTCTTGACCCCGCGCAGGATACGGAACTGGTGGCCACGGTCGCCTTCGAAATAGAGTACCGCGTCGACCATGTGCTCCAGCACGCGCGGCCCGGCGATCGCACCCTCCTTGGTCACGTGGCCGACCAGCACCACGGCGAAGTTGCGGGTCTTGGCGGCGCGGATCAGCTCGAAGCTGCAGGCGCGGACCTGGCTCACCGTCCCGGGCGCGCTGTCGATGCTGTCGAGCCACATCGTCTGGATGCTGTCGATCACCACCAGCGCGGTGTCGCGCTCTTGCTCCAGCGTCGCCACGATGTCGCGCAGGTTGATGGCGGCGGCGAGCTCCAGGCGGGCGCCGGACAGGCCGAGCCGGCGGGCGCGCAGCCGCACCTGCTCGATCGCCTCCTCGCCGGAGATGTACAGCACCCGCCGGCCGGAGCCGGACAGGGCCGCCGCGGCCTGCAGCAGCAGGGTGGATTTGCCGATGCCGGGGTCGCCGGCCAGCAGCACCGCCGAGCCCGCGACCAAGCCGCCGCCCAGCACTCGGTCCAGTTCGGCGATGGTGGTGACGGCGCGCGGCGGCGGCTCGGTGCTGCCGGCGAGGTCGACGAAGGCGACCTTGCCCGACTTCGCCGGGCGCGTCGCGAGGCCGGGACCGGCCCCGGGCGCGGCCTCCTCGACGATGGTGTTCCACTCGCCGCAGGTCTCGCACCGTCCCGCCCATTTCGCGGTGACGGCGCCGCAGGCCTGGCAGACGAAGCGTGTGGGAGATTTGGCGATGGCGCGCGGTTCGCGCCGGTCAGCGCCCGGTCACGAACAAGTCGCGATACGGGTCGGGCGGCGCGTTCGGGCCGGCGGGGGCAACTCCCTCGACGCAACCGACCCCGAGCCGGGCCGCCTCGGCCTCGCAGGCGCCGCGGTCGACGAACTTGCAGGAGCTGTAGCCCGGTCCGGCGATGCAGTACGGGTAGGTGGTCGACGTCGTGGGCAGGGCGAGCTCCGACGGGTTGGCGGCGCAGTTGCCGCCGAGTTGGTTCGCCCGCTGCTTGCACTCGGCCGGGTCGAAATACAGGCATTGCGTGGTGATCCCCAACTGCACCACGCAGTACGGCGCGGCCTGCGCCGGCCCGGCGAGCATCGCCCCGGCCAGCGCCCCGAGCCACCAACCTGACTTCACTCTCATGCCACCTGCACCCTGCGTATCGCCCGAGCCATGACTGCCAATATAGCCGAACACGTCAGCATCTGCACCCCCGAGTAGACGAGCAGCGCCTGCACGGCTGTCCAGCCGAGCATCCAGGGCGCCACCACGGCACTGACGATCAACACCAGGCGAACCGCCTGCAGGGCTGCCGCCGTCATCTGCATCTGCAGCAACTGCAGGGTGTGGGACACCGGATGCAGCGCCGACTGGAACAGGTAGGCGCCGCTCAGCGCCAGCAGGTAGATGGTGGCGGCGCTCCAGTTCGGCCCGAACAGGAACGGGAACGCGAAATACGCGAACACGTCGGCGATGACGATCCAGACCGCCGTGATGGAGAATTGCTGCAACACGATCTGGTGGAACCGGCGCTGCAGCTTGGCCGGGTCGCGGGAGATGGCGTGCCCCGCCTCGCCCACGAACACCTGGAGCAACGAGGTGCTGAGCATCAGCAGCGGCCGGCCCACCACCCGGTCCGACAACAGCATGAAGCCCGCGATCTGCGGCGAGAACAGGCTGGCGATCAGGATCGAGGTGATGCTGTGGCAGGCATCCTCCAGCAGCGCCGACCAACTCGACACCAGCGGGTAGCGCACGTAGCGCCGCGCCGCGGCAGCCATGCCGCGCCAGGTGATCTGGCCGAACACCTCGCGCTGCGCCAGCACCAGGCGCGAGAACAGCAGCGCCGTCCCGGTCGACTGGCCGATGACGAAGCCGAGCGCCAGGCCGGGCACGCCCCACCCCATCAGGCCCATGACGATCTGCGAACTCGGCCCCGCCAGGCCCTGCGATATCCGGGTGCGGGCGATGGTCCTGAACGCCCCGGCGCGCGTGGCGACGAAGTTGAGGATGTAGTAGCCGCCCAGGCACACGACGCCCAGCGGCAGCAGCCAGGCGTGCTGCAACAGAGCGCCCAGCGCCGACGTCCAGGGCAGGCGTTCCAGCATTTCGGTCGGGATCGTGTATGCCAGGACCGCGATCAGGCCGGTCACGACCAGCAGCGACAGGGCGCACACGCCCAGCAGGTCGGCGGCCTCGGTCTCGGTCCGGGCGATCGGGATGGCCATCTCGTAGCGCAGGCTGGCCACCACGGCCAGCAACGAGAGCGTCGAGGTATAGACGTTCAGGTAGCCGAATTCCGACGGGCTGTACAGGCGCGTGAGGAACGGCGCCGCGACCACGCTGAACACCTGGCCCAGGATGGTGCCGCCCAGCATGACGAACACGTTGCGGAAGAAGTGGCTCGACAGCAGGCGGCCGCGCAACGCGTCCGCGCGGGCCCGCAACCCTCCTGGCAATAGCCCATACAATCGGGTAGGTGTCGCGGGGATCGGCTGCATGATGCCTCTGGCTTGCACTCCCACTCAGGTCGGAGTTCCGTTCGGTATCGCAAGGAGTGTGCCGGGGCTCTAATGTGGCACAGGATGTGCTGTGTCAATCGTTATCGTTTCTGCCGTTATCGTTTCAGCGTTGAGGATCAGCCGTGGTCGCCATACCCGGACGCCGGATGCCGCCGGCCTTGCAATCGTTCTTCGTGTTCTGCGGCGCCGTCTACATCGCGATCTACAGCCTGGAAGGGGTGGTCCGCTACGGCCTGAGTTTCGGCGGCGCCGACAACGCGATCCTGGCGCGCGACCTGTTGATCTGGCTGCCTTTGCTGGCGCTGCTGGTCTACCAGGCGACGCGGCTGCGGGTCGAGCGGTCGTTCCTGGTCTATGCCGCGGTGGTCGGAGTGCATGGCGCGATCATTTACGCCAACTTCCGTACCACGACCCCGGTGGTATACGGCGCCAAGCTGCTCATCAACGTGCTGTTCGGCTTCATCGCCGGCAACGCGTTCACCCATCCGGGACGGCGCACCCTGCGCCTGTTCGTGCTGCTCTGGATCGCCGGGCTGTTCGGCCTCACGCTGGAGAAGTTCTTCTTCGACATGCCGTGGGTCGGCATGTCGGCCACGGTCGGCGGCCTCACCGTCGATGTTTCGCACAACTGGGACATCGTCGATCCGCTGGAGAAGCGCGTGGCGGGCTTCACCCGCGGCTCGATCGCCGCGGCGACGATCTTCCCGGTCCTGGCGCTGGTGATCGCGGTTCGCACCCGGTCGTGGCTGCTGCGCGCCTTCCTGTTGCTGACAACCGCTGGCGCGGTGTTCGCCACGACGCAGAAAGGCTCGTTCGTGGCCTTCATGGTGGTGCTGGGAGTCATGCTCGGGCCGTTGCGCTGGCGCGCGTGGCTGTTACGTCTCACCTGTCTCGCCTTCACGTTGCTATTGATCGGGCTGCCCCTGTTCACTCCCGGCCTGATCATGACCCAGAACGGCGGCGTGTTCAGCATGGCCTCGTTCGCGATGCGTATCGAGGACACCTGGCCGGGCGCCTGGAACTGGATCTCGCACAACGAGATCTTCCCGTTCGGCGTCGGGTTGGGCGGCATCGGCGGCCCGCAACGGTTCTACGCGCCGGACGCCTTCAACCCGTCGGACAACCTGTTCGTGTTCATGTACGCGAATTTCGGGCTGGCGACGTTCCTCTATCTCGGGGCACTGCTCGCCGGCGTGGTGCGCCTGCCGCGCCGGGCGCCCCCCGAGGCGATGGGGGCGCTTGCGGTGCTGGCGTTCCTGCTCGGCTACGGGGCGGTGCTGTCGATGATCGAGGACCAGATGTCGTCGCTGTTCCTGGGCGCCTGCGGTGGCGCGCTGTGGCAATTGCGGGCCCGGCGCGCCGTTACCGAGGAGGCCGAGCCGGGGCGCTCGGTCGTGGTCGAACCACAGTTCGCCCACCGTTCGGCCGCGTAGTCGCTCGGCACGGTGCCACGGACACGAAGCTCAGCTCTGGCCCCAACACCGCTCAAGCACATCGAGCCAGTTGGCATGGCATAGCTTGCGGATCAGGTCGGCATCGTAGCCGCGATCGAGCATGGCGGCGGGTAGGCGGGCCAGCCCGCTCGCGTCGCCGATCGCCTCCGGCAACACCGCTCCGTCTAGGTCCGAGCCGATCGCCACGCCACTCGGTCCGAGTATTCCGAGCAGATGCTCGACATGGCGCATCACGTCACTGAGCGGCGTGTCCGAGTCGTTGTGGCCGTCGGGGCGCAATTCGCTGACCGACAGGCAGACGCCGACCAAGCCGCCGGAATCCCGGATCGCGCGCAACTGGTCATCGGTGAGGTTGCGCGGCACCGGGCAGACGGCGTGCGCGTTGGAGTGCGTCGCGACCAAGGGGGAGCGGCTGGAACGCGCCACGTCCCAGAAGCCAGCAGCGTTCAAGTGCGAGACATCGAGCATGACGCCCAATCGGTTGCACGCCCGCACCAAGGCAAAACCGGCGCGGGTCAGCCCGGGTCCGATGTCCGGGCTGCCCGGATATTGGAACGGCACGCCGTTGCCGAACGGATTGCGACGGCTCCATACCGGGCCGATCGAGCGTACGCCGGCACTGTGGTACGTCTCCAAACCCTCCAGGTCGACGTCGATCGCCTCGGCGCCTTCGAGATGCAGCACCATGGCAAGGGCGCCAGCCGCCATGCTGGCGCGGATGTCGGCCACGGTTCGACACAATTTCACCTCGCCCGGCAGGGCGGATGCGATGGTATGGGCGCAGGCGATCATCGCATCGGTAAGGCTGCGGGCGTACGCCAGTTCGGGCGGGTCCGGCATGGCCACGGCGTAGCCATCCGTGGTAAGCGCGAAGCCGCTGTCGACGCCAGCGTCGGGGGGCCCGCAGCCCGCGCACCCGCCGCCCGCGCAGCCCCCCATGCGGGCCGCCGCCCCGGCGCGCTGCCGCCCCCCGCCGCCGTGCCGGAAGCCCGCGACCGGATCGGGACAGGAAGTGGCGAGGCGGAGCAGCGTGTCGTTGTGGCCGTCGAACAGCCGCGCGCCGCCGCCGCTCAGGGCTGCCTCACTGGCAGCTCAGGCACTCCTCGTAATCCGTGCCGTTGCCGGGCAGCGCCAATTGCGCGTCCTCGTGCGTGGGGAACGCCCGCTCGCCCGCGAACACCGTGGCGCCGACCGCCTTCTCGCTCACCGTGTCGGCGCGGGCGATCGACAGGCTGCGGCAATAGTACAGCGACTTCAGGCCGCGCTTCCACGCCATCAGGTGAATCTGGTGCAGGTCGCGCTTGTGCACGTCGGCCGGGAGGAACACGTTGACCGACTGGCTCTGGCAGACATAAGGCGTGCGGTCGGCGGCGTGCTCGACCACCCAGCGCTGATCGAGCTCGAACGCGGTCTTGTACACCGCCCGCTCCTGCTCGCTGAGGAAGTCGAGGTGCTGCACGCTGCCCTTGTTCAGCGTGATCGAGGACCAGGTGTCCGGCGTGTCCATGCCATGCTTGGCCAGCACGTGTTGCAAATGCCGGTTGCGCACGGTGAAGCTGCCAGAGAGGGTCTTCTGCAGGAACACGTTGGCGGCGATCGGCTCGATTCCCGGCGAGACGTTGCCGGTGATGATCGAGATCGATGCCGTCGGGGCGATCGCCAGCTTGTTGGAGAAGCGCTCCATGAAGCCGTACTCGGCGGCGTCCGGGCAGGCGCCGCGCTCCTCCGCCAGCACGCGCGAGGCGGTGTCGGCCTGCTCGCGGATGTGCTTGAACATGCGCTTGTTCCACACCTTCGCGACCACCCCCTCGAACGGGACCCCCTGCGACTGCAGGAAGCTGTGGAAGCCCATGACGCCCAGGCCCACCGAGCGCTCGCGCATGGCCGAGTAGCGCGCCCGCTCCATGCCCTCGGGCGCGCGGTCGATGAAGTCCTGCAGCACGTTGTCGAGGAAGCGCATCACGTCCTCGATGATGAGCGGATGGTCCTTCCACTCGAACCATTCCTCTAGGTTCATCGACGACAGGCAGCAGACGGCGGTGCGTTGCTGGCCGTGCTGGTCGATGCCGGTCGGCAGCGTGATCTCGCTGCACAGGTTGGAGGTCTTGACCTCGAGCCCGGCCAGCTTGTGGTGCTCCGGGCGGGCGGCGTTGACGTGGTCGTTGAACACCAGGTACGGCTCGCCGGTCTCGATCCGCGCCGTCAGGATGCGGATCCACAGGCCCCGGGCGCCGATCTTGCGCACCACCGCGCCGTCCTTGGGCGAGGTCAGGCCCCACTCCTCGTCGGCCTCGACGGCGCGCATGAAGGCGTCCGAGATCAACAGGCCATGGTGCAGGTTGAGCGCCTTGCGGTTCGGGTCGCCGCCGGTCGGGCGCCTGATCTCGATGAACTCCTCGATCTCCGGGTGCGACACCGGCAGGTAGACCGCCGCCGAGCCGCGCCGCAGGCTGCCCTGGCTGATCGCCAGCGTCAGGCTGTCCATGACGCGGATGAACGGGATCACGCCCGAGGTCTTGCCGTTCTGCCCGACCTTCTCGCCGATCGAGCGGAGGTTGCCCCAGTAGCTGCCGATGCCGCCACCCTTGGACGCCAGCCAGACGTTCTCGTTCCACAGGCCCACGATCCCGTCGAGGCTGTCGGTCGCCTCGTTCAGGAAGCAGGAGATCGGCAGGCCGCGCTCGGTGCCGCCGTTGGACAGCACCGGCGTCGCCGGCATGAACCACATCCGGCTCATGTAGTCGTACAGGCGCTGGGCGTGCGGCTGGTCGTCGCCGTAGTAGCTGGCGACGCGGGCGAACAGGTCCTGGTAGCCCTCGCCCGGCAACAGGTAGCGGTCGTCCAGGGTGGCGCGGCCGAAATCGGTGATCAGCGCGTCGCGCGAACGGTCGACGCGGACCTGGTGGCGGCCTTGCATCTGGACGGCATCGAGCATGGCATTCTCCCGGAATGAAACCGACCCGATGTCGGCTCGCCTGAGTCGCTGGGGCGAGTCGGATTCCGCCTGACCCGGACCGCTCTGTCAACGCACGTTAACTAGATGTAGCGGAGGCCACGCCTCCACACCACTATATGCCCTGCGTGCGGCATCCTCGCAACAGTTACAGATCAGTGGCTTTCCGCCATCAGCCCCGCTCCAGCGGGCTGCACGCCGCCTCCGTCACCCGCGCCAGCACCACCATGCGGCGTGCCGCCACGCCGGCGCCGGCGACCTCGCCGGCCAGCCGCGCGAACAGCGGGTTGGACAACAGGGCGCGCGCCATCGCGTCGGCGGCGACGTCGCTCGCCAGCACGGTGGCGGCCGACAAGGCGGTGCGCCGCAACAGCGACAGCGTGCCCAGCAGCCCCGGCCGCAGCCCGTGCAGCTCGGCGATCTGGCGCACCAGCCGCGCGCCGCGCCACGCCACCAGCAGCGCCTCGAACGCCGGCGACGGGATCGCCGCCCCGGCCGCGAACACCTGTAGCGC
>CAXTVL010000041.1:0-8287 GCA_964247515.1 uncultured Acetobacteraceae bacterium
GGCGGCCAGCACCAGTCGGCCGGCGAAGCCGAACGCGCGCAGCGCCGCGACCGCGGCGGCGCCGGCGGCGCCGCCACCCACCACCAGCATGGTTCGGCTGTCGGACGCGGCGGGCGCGCTCGCCGGAGCGGTTGGCGTGGCCCCCACCATCACCGCCCCCGCCTCGACTTGCACCGGATAGCGGATCAGCGCGTCCAACGCCGGCGGTTCCAGCACCGCGCCGTCGTCGAGGCGGAACGCCGCCTTGTGCCAGGGGCAAACCAGTCGGCCGCCGCACACGGCGCCTTGGTCGAGCGGCGCGCCGGCGTGCGGGCATTGCGCGCCGAAGGCGTGGACCTGCTCGCCATGCCGCACCAGCACGATGGGCCCGACGGCCGTCTCGATGCGGTGCAGCCTGTCCTCGGTCATGTCGGCCAACATCGCCACGAATTGCACCGATCGACACTCCTGCCTGGGTCATTGCTCAACCCCGGCGCGGCCGCCGCGTTCCGTCTCGTCCGGCCATTCGCCACCGGGCGCACGGCGGCGCGAAGGGCGGAGCGTCGGCGTCAGGCCAGGCGCGGGTAGCCCAGCGCCACCGCCGCGTCCTCCATGGCCCCGATGCTGTCGTAGGTGGCGCGCGGCAGCACGGCGAAGCCGGTGAGGCCGAGCGTCGCCCGGTGCCATGCCATCTCGGGGCTGGCGATCAAGGCGCGCAAGGCGCCGCGCAGCGCCAGCACGGTGTCCTTCCCGGTGCCCGCGGCGGTGATCAGCGGCAGGCCGGGGATCGCCGCCGTCTCGCCGATCACCCGCGTGCCGCGCAGCAGCTCGGGGCGGTGGCGCGCGGTCAGGCCGTAGCTCACGCAATCGATCGCGGCGACGTCGGCGCGGCCGTCGCGCAGTGCCGCCAGGCTCAGCATGTGGCCGCCGGTCGTCACCACCTCGGCGAAGAAGCCGCCATCGGCGCGCGCGGCGCCGGCGTGCGGCGCGATCGCGGCGCGGAAGGCGTTCATGCCGGAATTGCTGTCCCAGTCGTTGACCGCGGCGCGCAGGCCGCGCAACTCGCCGATCGATTCGGCCGACACCCGTGCCGCGACCACCAGCAGGCTGCGGTAGAGCGGCCCCTCGCAGCCGCGCAAATCGTAGGTCGGGGTCGCCACCATCTGCACCGCGTCGCCCAGCGTCAGCAGCGGATAGCCGCAGGTCTGCGCCAGCAGCAGGTCGGGCGAGCGCCAGATGTCCCACAGCGGCATGTGGTCCTCCAGCGTGTCCGGCGCCTCGCGCACCCCCGACGCGCGCAGCCGGTCGCGCAGCCAGGCCCAGATCGTCCGGTTGCTGGCGGCCAGCCACGCCATGTCGTACATGCCGAGACTGGCCAGCAGGCGGCGCGCAGCCATGCCCGATGCCCCCTCAGCCCGCGACCAAGGTGGTGTCCGCTTCCGCCTCGACCGGAAGGGTCGCGAGGAATTTCGGCACGTCGGGCGGCTGCACCACGGCGTGCCGGACCAGCTCGTCGAAGCGTCGCACCAGCGCCCTGATGTGCTCGGTCCAGGTGAACACGAAGTAGATGCCGCCCACGAACACCGCCGCGCGCGCGGTGCCGAACACGCTGAACGGCACCGAGTAGAGCTGCTTGCGGTCGAACAGGAACAGCCGGAAGCTCGGGTACAGCTCGCTCGCCAGCGACCGCATCCGGTCCAGCTGCCGCCGCCGCTCCAGCGCCGGCAGCCCGGCCCAGATGCCGCGGCCGGCGGCCAGCTCCTGCAACGCCTGGACGCAGGCGCACGCCTCGATCTCGGTGTCCGGCTGGCGCAGGTAGAGGAGCCGGCTCTCGACGCTGTCCCAGCTGCGCGGCGCCGCGTCGCCGGCGGCGTTCAGGTATTCGTGCCGCAGCACCGCCTCGGTCTTCAGCAGGTCGGGGAAGCTCACCGGCACGGTGCGGATCTTGCTGCCGGCCGCCTCGCTCATCCAGGCGAACATGCGGTCGTCGATCGGCACGTCTTCGTGCGGTTCGATCTGCATCACCTCGCCGAAACTGGCCGGGCTGGCCTGCTCGTGCTGGCTGAGGCCCAGCAGCCAGTCGGTCGAGACGCCGGACGCCACCGCGATGGCGGCCAGGGTCTCGGCCCGGGGCAGGCGCGGCGCCCGGTCGGCAAGCAACTGGGTCAGGGTTGAGCGATCGATGCCGCTCGCGCGGGCGAACGCGGCTTGGCTGCCGCCACGCTGCGCGATGACGCCCAGCAGGCGGTCTCGGAATGCGGACGCCGACACACGACGGTCGAGCACCGCTACAGTTCTCCCCAGTATGTGTGGACTATCACCATATGCCATCGGAATGCGACACCACGCACGTTTCAAACGCCCTGTCGGTGATTGTAGGATAAACTTTACGAGAGCGCAAAGGTTTGGCGATGGGATGCGGACGGGTGCGACGGGTCGAGTGGCTGACGGTGCTGCTGGCGGTCGTGGTCTGGAGCTGTTGGCTGTTGCTGACCAGGTTCTACGCCGCCCTGCCGGCATGGTTGCTGGTCCTGGGCGGCGGCTGGACGGTCGCCTGGCACGCCTCGCTGTTGCACGAGTTGATCCATGGCCATCCGACACGCTGGCCCGCGGTGAACCGCGCGTTCGGTTTGCCGACCATGCTGCTGCATTTGCCGTTCGACCGTTACCGGGCGATCCACCTCGCGCACCACCGCGACCACCACCTGACCGACCCGCTGGAGGACCCGGAGACGCAATACTGGACCGGCGCCGCCTGGCGCGGGCTGGGTCCGGCCGGACGGCTGCTGGTGCGCGCGATGTCGTTGCTGGCCGGGCGGCTGCTGGTGGGGCCGTTATGGGCGATCGGCCGCTTCCTGTGGCTTGACGTGCGTCGCGTGTGGCGGGGTGTCGCGGGCGTGCGCGAGGCCTGGGCCGCGCACCTGCCGTTCGCGATCCTCACCGTGCTGTGGCTGGTGCTCGGCTGCGGCATGGGCCTCGCGACCTACTTCGCCTGCTTCGTGCTGCCCGGCATGGCGTTGATGCTGGTGCGCTCGTTCGCCGAGCACCGTTTCGCCGATGCCAGCGAGCACCGCACCGCGATCGTCGAGCGGGCACCGGTGCTGGGCGTGCTGTTCCTGTACAACAACCTGCACGCCGCGCATCACGAGCGGCCTGGCCTCGCGTGGTACCGGCTGCCGCGCTGGTACGAGCGCGAGCGCGCCCGCCTCGTCGCCAAGAACGGCGGCCTGGTCTATCGCGGCTACGCGGACGTGGCGCGCCGGTTCCTGCTGGCGGCGCACGACGCGCCGGTGCATCCGCGGCACGCGCTCGCCGATCCCGGGCCGGCACTGCGCCCGCAGCCCGCCGCTCTACCCGACGACCGCGCCGAGCACGCTGACAGGTGCCGGGTGGACAATCCGTCGAATTCCGTGCTCGAAGCCGATGCGGCTCGGGGCGGCGGCGTTCAGCCGCGGAGGTTGTCCATCGCCGATACCGGCTCGGCCTGAAACGACTGGCGGATCGCGCGATGGGCTGCGGCGTAGCCGGAGCTGGGAACCGGCAGGCCGGCGAGAAGCCGGTGCAGACGCGGCAACGCGTGGAATGGCACGCCAGCGGCGAGATGGTGTTCGGCGTGGTAGTTGGCGTTCCAGAACAGCAGCCGCACGGCATGGACACTCAAAGTGGTGCGCGTGTTGGCGTGCCGGTCCGCCACCAACGGCAGGCCGCCATGCTCGGCCATCAGCACGGCGCGCAGCACCGGCTGGCCCAGCAGCGCGGGAACCACGTACAGCCACAGCAGGCAATCGCTGCGCAGCGCCAACGAGCCAGCTATCGCCGTGCCATACAGCGCCAGGTAGCATCGCGCCTCGGCGACCACCGCGCGGCGTCGATGGCGCGGGATGAACGCCGCGTCCGCGTGGCCGGCCGCCAAGCTCAGCACAAGCCGGATTTCGGCGGTCCAGTATGGCAGCCCGGTGAGCCGCCACACGTAGCGCGCTCGGGTGAGCGGCCGCCGGTCGGCCAGTTCCGGGTCGTGCTCCGGATCCTGGGTATGGCGGTGATGCGCCATGTGGAACAGCCGGAACCACTCCGGGGGCAATACCAGCACCAAGCCGGCGAGCCAGCCGAGCAGCTTGTTGGCGCGGACCGAGCGAAACACGGTGCGGTGGGTGGTCTCGTGCAACGGCGCGAACAGGGCCATCAGTGCCACACCCAGCGCCGCCATCGCGGGCCAGGCGGCCGGCGTCGCCCGGACCGCCACCACCAGCGCACCGGCGGCAGCGACCAGAGCCAGATGTCCCGCCAGCCACAAGCCCGACACCAGGTCCGACTTTCGCGCCAGTGTCCGCAGCGCCGTGGCCGGCAGGATCGGTGTCGGATGCGCCATCGTGACTCCGTCGCGTCGGCTGCCGGCCGTCGGACGGCGTACCGGCGCCGAGCCGCCGTGGTTGCCTAGCAGTTGCCCTCGCGTTACAGCAACCTGCAACTTGCGACGGACAGCCCGGATGCCCATGCCTTGATCGCTGCCATCATCGTCGCCGCCGGGCGGGGTCAACGCATGGGCGGCCCGATTCCGAAACAGTATCGCGAGCTCGACGGCCAGCCGATCATCCGGCACACCTTGCTGGCCTTCCTGCGCCATCCCGGGATCGACCGCGTGCAGGCGGTGATCCATCCCGCCGACCGGCGTCATTACGACGGCGCCACGCACGGGCTGCTGCTGCCGCCGCCGGTGATCGGTGGCAACACCCGACAGGAGACCGTGCGCTTCGGGTTGGAGAGCCTGGCCGACCAAGGCTTCCAGAAGGTGATCGTGCACGACGGTGTCCGCCCGTTCGTGGAGCAGGATACGATCAGTGCCGTGATTGCCGAGCTCGATGACAACCCGGCCGTGGTGGCAGGGCTTCCGGTGCCGGACACGTTGAAGCGGTGCCGCAATGGGGTGATCGACGGCACCGTCGACCGAACCGACGTATGGCGGGCCCAGACCCCACAGGGGTTCCGGTTCGCGGCGATCCTGGAGGCGCATCGCCAGGTGCATCTGCACAATCCACTCGGCCTCGACCTCACCGACGACAGCCTGGTCGCGGAACGGCACGGCATCCCGGTCTCGCTGGTGCACGGCAGTGACGACAACTTCAAGATCACCACCGAGCGCGACCTGGATCGTGCGGAGCGGCTGGTGCAGCGTGGCCGGACCGAGGCCCACACCGGCTGGGGCTTCGATTTTCACGGGTTCGGGGCGGGCGACCATCTGATGCTGTGCGGCATCCCGGTCGAGTTCGACCGCGGCATCGCACGCGCGCACAACGTCGACATCCCGTTGAACGCCGCGACCGATGCGCTGCTCGGGACCGTGGGCGGCCAGCACGGCAACGAGCATTTCAGGCCCGGGGCGCCGCTACACCGCGGTGCCAGCAGCGACGTGTTCCTGCGCGAAGCGGTCTCGCTGGTGACGATGAAGGGCGGGCGTATCGTGCATGTCGACATGAGCGTGTTGAGCGAGCGGCCGGATATCCGGCCCTATCGCGACGCGATGGTGTTCCGGCTGGCCGACCTGCTGTCGGTGCCGGTGGAGCGGGTCAGCGTCAAACGGGTGTCCGGCATGGAGAGCGGGCTGTATCGGCGCACCGAGGGGATCGGCGCGCAGTGCCTGGTGACGGTGCAGTTCCCGGCGTTGTAGCTGAGGTTGCCTGTGTCGCGCGATGGCTCGGGCCGCGCGCAACCGCGTCGCGCCTTGCCAGCGTGCGTCGCCAGCGTCGGCGGGCGCAGGGGAGATCACGCCTGCAACAGCCGGATGAGACCGTCGAGCTGGTCCAGATCGTTGTACTGCACGCTGAGCCGACCGCCCTTGCCGCGCGGACTGAGAGTGACCACCAGGCCGAGACGTTCCGTGAGTTGGCGTTCCAGCGCACTTCTGTCCGTGTCGCGGTGTTTGTCCGCCGCTTCCTGCGGCTGCTGGGATGCGGCGATCATTGCCTCGGTTTGACGGACGTTCAGTCCACGCGCGATCACGGAAAGCGCCGCTCGCGCCGGCTCCTTGTGTCCCAGCAACGCCCGTGCATGGCCGGCCGACAGGGCGCCACCGCGCACCTCATGCTGGACGGCGACCGGGAGGTTGAGCAGGCGCATCGTGTTGGCGACGTGACTGCGGCTTTTGCCGATGGCTTCCGCGAGGCTGTCTTGGGTCATGCCGAACTCCGATTGCAGGCGGCGAAAGCCTTCCGCCTCCTCGATGGCGTTCAGGTCGTCGCGTTGCAGGTTCTCGACCAAGGCTGCGGCCGAGGTCTGTGCGTCGGACAGGCTGCGGATCAGGCAAGGCACCTCCGCCAAGCCCGCCAGGCGGGCGGCCCGCCAGCGACGCTCGCCGGCAACGATCTGGAAGCGAGCCGGCTCACCCGATGTCGGTCGCACCAGCAACGGTTGCAGCACACCTTGCGCCCGGATCGACGCCGTCAATTCGGCAAGGCTGTCGGCATCGACCGGGCCACGCGGTTGGAACGGGTTCGGCTCCAGGCTGGTGATGTCGACATCGCGTTGGCCGGAGCCTTGCGGTTGGCGAAAGCTGCCGGGTGCCGAATCCATCGGCTGCGCGTCGCCCAGCAGGAACGCCAGGCCACGGCCCAGGCGGGGGGCGGGGTCACGACTGGCCATTCGGATCACCCTTGCGTACGGACGCCGGCAGTCTCAACAACACCTCCTCGGCAAGGCGGTCATAGGCCAACGCTCCAGGGGAGCGGGGGTCGTAGATGGTGACGGGCTGACCGTGACTGGGCGCTTCCGACACCCGCACGTTGCGCGGGATGACCGTCTCGAACACCAGGGCGCCGAAGAAGCTTCTCGCGTCAGCCGCGACAAGCTCCGACAGGTTGTTCCGACGGTCGAACATCGTCAACAGGATGCCCTCGACGGCAAGATGCGGGTTGAGTGCCTGACGTACCGTCTCGACAGTGCGCATCAGATGCGCCAAGCCTTCCAGAGCAAAGAACTCGCACTGCAACGGGATCAGCACGGCGTGGGCCGCCACGAGAGCGTTCAGCGTCAGCAAACCGAGCGAGGGCGGGCAGTCGATGAACACGAAGTCGGCATCGAAGCCATCGGGCTCGTTGCCGCGCGCGAGCGCATCGGCCAGGCGCCATTCGCGACGCGTCAGGCCGACAAGTTCGATCTCGGCACCCGCCAAATTCATGTTGGATGGGATGATCCTGAGCCCGGCGAGGTTGGTTTCGCTCGGCCATATCGGTTGCTCGCCGCCGCCCAACACCAGTCTGGAACTGTCGGTGCTGGTCGCCGCCTGATTTATACCCAAATTCGTGGAGGCGTTTGCTTGCGGGTCGAGGTCGATCAGGAGAACGTGTTTCCCTCGGCGTGCCAGGCTCGCCGCCAATGTCACGGCAGTCGTGGTCTTGCCTACCCCACCTTTTTGATTGGTGAAGGCGATGATGCGTTTTGCGGGACGCTGTCGTTCACGCACGGGTGATCTCGCTGAGCCGCAGGATCGTGGCCGTGGCATCGGTCAGGCTCGGGAATCGCTCGACACGCATGCGCCAGTCTCGAAGTGCCAGTTGCAACTCCTCCTCGGCCGAACGGCCCTTCGGGAGCACGCAAACGGCGTCCGCGGTCAGCATTCCGTGGACGGCCTGCAGTGTCCGAGCGATACTGGTGAAGGCCCGTGCCGTCACCACACGGCAGCGGAAAGTGACGGTCTCTACGCGACTGGGGACGACAGTTACCTTGGCTTGGGTGATGCGTGCGGCTTCCATCAGGAATGCCGCTTTGCGGCGGTCGGATTCAATCAAGTAGAAATGACGCTCCAGAGCGATCGCCAGGACCAGCCCGGGAAAGCCGGCGCCGCTCCCGACGTCGGCAGCTTGGCCGCCCGAAGCCTCGATGAGATTGGCCAACTGCAGTGAATCGTCGACATGACGCGTCCAGATTTCCGCGGGCTCGGCCGATGCGACCAGCCTGATCGTGGGATTCCAAGTGACGATCAGAGACACCAGATGGGCGAGTCGCTCGGATGTTTCACGTGGAACGCTCCTACGTCCGCCAGTGGCATGTCGTGCCGGCAAATTTGGATGTTCGATCGCCACGATCGAACAAAGCCTTGGCAATGCGGTGCCGTCAACCATCACAGGGCGGCCAGTCGCATGATGTTGCGGGTGCGCTAAGCGATGACCTCGCTGATGTATCCTGCCAACGGCATATACACCGATTGCATTGGTCGGTCTGGCATAGGGTCGGTCTGGACGGCCGGCGGCATCAACTCGATCATCTCGGCGGCTGTGCCGCGCAATTGCCGGCACAACGAGAGTAGGAGTGCCCA
>CAXTVL010000041.1:8387-13109 GCA_964247515.1 uncultured Acetobacteraceae bacterium
CTCGTCATGGAATTTGCCGGCAAGCGCGTCGTGGTCATGGGCGGGAGCCGCGGCATCGGCCGCTCGATCGCACTCGGTTTCGCGGCCGCTGGCGCGTCAGTCTCGCTATGCGCCCGCAGCCCGGGGCCGCTCGCAGCAACACACCGGGAGATCGACGCGCTGGGCGTGGTTGCTCACAGTGCCTGCCTCGACCTGGCTGATGCCGAGGCCATCACCCGCTACCTGCCCGAAGCGGTCGCGGCACTGGGCGGCATCGACGTGCTGGTGAACAACGCCTCGGGCTTCGGTATGACCGACGACGAGGCGGGCTGGGCGGCGTCGATGGCGGTCGATGTCATGGCGGTGGTCCGCGCCAGCCACGCGGCGCTGCCCTGGCTCGGCGTCGGCGGCAGCATCGTCAACATTGCCTCGATCTCGGCCCTGCGTGCGACGGCGCGCTCGGCGCCGTATGGAGCCGTCAAGGCGGCGGTGATGCACTACACCGCGAGCCAGGCCAGGATACTGGCGGCCCGTGGCGTCCGGGTGAACTGCGTGGCACCCGGGTCGATCGAGTTCCCGGGTGGAAGCTGGGAGCAACGCCGCCATGATGACCCGGAGCTGTATCGCAGCACGCTGGCGCAAATCCCGTTCGGCCGCCTGGGACGGCCGGAAGAGATCGCGAGCGTCGTCCTGTTCCTGGCCTCGCCGGCGGCGGGATGGATTACCGGGCAGAGCATCGTCGTCGATGGTGGTCAGTTGCTTGGGTCGTGAGGCGAAGCTTCGGCCGTGAGGTCCGGCCACGTCGGCCGGCATGACCGCGATCAGCTTGAGACGGCAGTTTTTGGCGGCGCGTCGTCGGCAATCCACCTTGTTCGCGGGCTCGCCCGGCGTGGTGGCGAGCAGGCCGTCGCTGTCCCGAAGGCAGGGGTCGGCGTTCGCCGCCAGTTCGCGCAAGGTCCTTGAAGCGTCCGCGGTTGTCGTCATGTTGCGCCATGGGCGTGCCGGCCGGGGCGGACGTTGCATGGCGATGCCAAGGGTGACGCCGGGGATATCGCAGGCAGCCCAGGCGTCACGATGCCAGCGTCAGGCTCGTTCGGCGGATCAGCCTGTGACAAAACCTTGGAGGGAGCACATCCATGACGGACGCCTCGGAGTATACGCCGCCCGAGATCTGGACCTGGGACCAGGAGAGCGGCGGGCGGTTCGCCTCCATCAACCGTCCGGTCGCGGGTGCCACGCACGAAAAGGAATTGCCGGTCGGCCGCCATCCGTTGCAGCTCTACTCGCTGGCGACGCCCAACGGCGTCAAGGTCACGGTCATGCTGGAGGAGTTGCTGGCCCTCGGCCACGCCGGCGCCGAGTACGATGCCTGGCTGATCCGCATCAATGAGGGCGACCAGTTCGGCAGCGGTTTCGTGGCGATCAACCCCAACTCCAAGATCCCGGCGCTGCTGGACCGCAGCGCGAACCCACCGACCCGGGTCTTCGAATCGGGTTCCATCCTGCTCTACCTCGCGGAGAAGTTCGGCGCCCTGCTGCCGACCGACCTGCGGACCCGCACCGAATGCCTGTCCTGGCTGTTCTGGCAGATGGGCAGCGCGCCCTATGTCGGCGGTGGTTTCGGCCATTTCTACGCCTACGCGCCGAGCAAGATGGAATACCCGATCAATCGCTTCGCCATGGAGGCGAAACGCCAGCTCGACGTGCTGGACCGCCGTCTGGCCGACCACGAGTACCTGGCGGGCGACGAATACTCGATTGCCGACGTCGCGGTCTGGCCCTGGTACGGCGGCCTGGTCAAAGGACTGCTGTACGGCGCGGGCACGTTCCTGCAGGTGCGGGAATACAAGAACGTGCTGCGCTGGGACGAACTGATCGCGGCGCGCCCGGCAGTGCAGCGCGGACGCATGGTCAACCGCATCTCCGGCGAGCCGTCCGATCAGTTGCACGAACGCCACGATCCCGGCGACTTCGACACCAAGACGCAGGACAAGCTGCCCGCCGGGGCCTGACCTCGGGCGACCAGCCCTGGCACCAACCGCGGATCGGAGCAGGCATGGAACTCACCCGGCGAGACGTGTTGATCGTAGTCGACGTGCAGGAGGATTTCCTGCCAGGAGGCGCGTTGCCGGTGCCGGACGGCGACGCCGTGGTCGCCCCCTGCAACGCGCTCGGCCGCCGCTTCGCCCACGTCGTGCTGACGCAGGATTGGCACCCGCCCGGCCACGCTTCGTTCGCGTCGACCTATCCCGGCAAGCGGCCCTTGGTCGACACCATCGAGCTGTCCTATGGCACCCAGGTTTTGTGGCCAGACCACGTGATCCAGGGCACGCCGGGGGCGGCGTTGGCGGCAGGGCTCGACATCCCGCACGCCGACCTGATCCTGCGCAAGGGCACCAACCCCGCCATCGACAGCTACTCCGCCTTCATGGAGGCCGACCGGGCCACCACGACGGGGTTGGCGGGCTATCTGCGGGCACGCGGCATGGAGCGGGTGTTCGTCTGCGGGCTGGCCACCGATTTCTGCGTGGCGCTCACCGCGCTGGACGCCCGCGAAGCCGGGTTCGAGACCTTCGTCGTCGCCGACGCAGTGCGCGGCATCGATATCGACGGCAGCGTCGATCAGGCCTGGTCTCGGATGATGGCGTCTGGCGCGCACCGCATCACGCAGGCGGCGCTGGCTTAGGTCGCGCGCCCGGAGCTTTCACCCAAAGCTTTCCCCCGGAGCTTTCAGCCACGCGCGACGCGGTCTGCCGATCCCGACGCGGCCGCGGCAGCATGGGCCAGCAGGGTGGTCGCGGTCGCCTCGTCCGTGACCAGCACTGTGGGCCGCAACAGCCGCAACGCCCCCTCGAGCGCCTCGATCTTGTCGGGGCCGCCGGAGGTCAGGATGCGCTGTGGCGTGCGCCGCAAGCGCGCCAGCGGCACGCTCATGACGCGCTGGTTGAGCGGGTGCTCCACCAGTTCGCCGGCATGGTCGTAGAAATTATACAGCAGGTCGCCCACCGCGCCGCGCGCCAGCAGTGATTGCCGGTCCTCGCCGGAGAAGTGGCCGAACTGGGTGGACGTGGCGTCGCTGTTCATGCCGCCGACGCTGACCAGCACCGCATCGAGCGAGTACGCCAGGTCGAACACCGGGCCAATGCCGCAGCGTTCGATCAGCGCCTGCTTGGTGGCGGGGCTGTCGACCAAGGCGGGGGCGGCGATCAGGTAGCAATCGGCGCCGAACAAGCGGGAGAACTGCCAGGCGAACTCGGCGGGGTTGGATTGCCGCACCGCCGAGATGCCGCCCAGCAGGGAGACCACCGCGAGGTTCGGCACTGACCGCTGGTCGACGAAGCTCAGCGTCCGCAACAGGGTGCGGCCCCAGCCGACGCCGAGCTTCATGTCCGCCCTCACGAAATCCGAAATGAACTGCCCGGTGGCGGCGCCGATCGCCGCCGTCGGGTCGGCCTCGGGCGAGGACAGCGGCGCCACCACCGCCTCCCGCAGTCCGAACGCCCGCTCGAGCGCCACCTCCAGGCGCGGCAACTCGGCGATCTCGCGGCCCAGGCTGACCCTGACCTCGTTGCGCGCCCGCGCGTCGCTCAGCAGGCGCACCACGGTGACGCGGCCGATGCCCAGCGTCTCGGCGATGGCGTTCTGGGTCATCTCCTCGACATAGTACATCCAGGCCGCGCGCAGCCGCAGCCGGGCCGAACGGCCGCCGGTGGCGGGCGGCCCACGATCCGCCTCGGTATCGGCCGAGCCGCCCGGTCGTCTGTTCGCTGCCATCGTCGTGATCCGTCCAGGGTCGGACCGGCTGCCGGGTCGGACGGGCTGCCGGCCCGTCGCGGGCATATCCGATGTGGCGGCGGATGCACCAGCCTGGGCGTCAGGCGCGGGTGTGCTCGGCCAGGATGCGCGCCAGCGCCGGGCGGACCTCCAGATGCGGCATGTGGCCGACGCCATGGAACACGTGCAGCGCCACGGCACCCGGCAATCCCCGCGCGTGCCGCGCCGGGATGATCCGGTCGTCGGCGCCGAACACCACCCGGGTCGGCACGCCCAGGCGGCCGAGTGCGTCGCGGATCGAGAACGACTGCGTGCCGTCCGGGAACAGCGCCCGCGCCAACTCGGCCTGGGCGTCGGCGAGCGACCCCGCGGCGCGCGCGCGCATGACGGCGCGCACGAAGCCGTCGCCCAGCACCGAGGCGTCGCTCGTCAGCAGACGCAGCCAGGGCGCCAGGCTGGCCTCGCCGCGAGCCCGGGTGAAGCCGTCCAGGAACGCGCCGTTGATGTCGGGGCCGAGGCCGGCGGGGGAAACGAGCAACAGCGAGCGCACCTCGAACGCGGCGGCCTCGGCGAGGCAGGTGGCCACGGCGGCGCCCAGCGAGTGCCCCACCAGATCGGCCGAAGCGACGCCCTCGGCGGCCAGCGCGTCGGCGACGGCGCCAGCGAAGCCCTCCAGGTTGGGCGCGTCGGCGGCAGGCGATTGGCCGTGCCCGGGCAGGTCCACCGCGAGCACGGGCCGGACCCCGGAGAGGCTCGCCACCAATGGTCGCCAGCCATGCAAATCGGCACCGAACCCGTGGATCAGCACCAGCGGGGAACCCTGGCCCTGCCGCAGCCACACCCGGTGCAGTCCCATCGGCTCGGGTGTGAACGCGGCCACGTTCGGCGACGCGGGCATCACGCAAGCGGGCGCGACCGAGGGGCGCTGCTCCGGAGGGCGGTCGGCTGCGCTGCTGGCCGTGGCGACAA
>CAXTVL010000042.1:0-13068 GCA_964247515.1 uncultured Acetobacteraceae bacterium
GGCGGGTCGTGGGCGGCGGCGGCGGGGGCGGCCCCCCGCGCCCCCCCCCCGACGGCCGCCCAGGGCGGCAGCCACGGGATCGGCGTCGGCGGGCTCACCGCCGGAGCGGCCCTCGCCTGCGCCGTGGTCGGCCTGCCGCTCGCCTGGGGGGTGGCCCGTACGGTAATGACGGCGCTCAAACTGTTCAGTTGAGCCGATGCGCGCGATCTACGTCATGCTGAAGTGCGAGATGGGCGAGGCGTACCGGGTGGCACGCGAGGCGGCCGACGGTATCGCCGAGCTGTCGGAGCTGCACTCGACCTCCGGACAATACGACCTGCTGGCCAAGTTCTACCTCGAACCCGAGCAGGACACCGGCCTGTTCGTGACCGAACGGGTGCAGACCCTGAAGGGCGTCAAGGACACCTACACCATCATCGCGTTCAACGCCTTCGTCGGCTGACCGCGCTTCCTTGCGCGCCCGGCCGCCGGTCTCTACACGCGGGCCTCACCAACCAGCGCGGGTGCGGAATTGGCGAGCATCGAGGATTTCGACCGGCTGGACATCCGCGTCGGCACCATCGTCGAGGCGGTTCCGTTTCCCGAGGCGCGCAAGCCCGCGTTCAAGCTGGTGATCGACTTCGGCCAGCCGCTCGGCACCAGGCGCTCGTCCGCCCAGATCACGAGGCATTACACGCCCGAGGCGCTGGTCGGGCGGCAGGTGTTGGCGGTGGTCAACTTTCCGCCCCGCCGGATCGGGCCGTTCGTGAGCGAGGTGCTGACCCTGGGCGTGCCGGACGCCGACGGCGCCGTGGTGCTGCTGCGCCCGGACCAGCCGGTGCCCGAGGGCGGACGGCTGTTCTGATGGCGACGCACTACTACACCGTGACCTGGGATCAGCTCCATCGCGACGCCCGCGCGCTGGCCTGGCGGCTGATGGCGCTGCGTCCGTTGCGCGGCATCGTGGCGGTGACGCGCGGCGGCCTGATCCCGGCCGCCATCATCGCGCGCGAGCTGGACATCAGGCTGATCGAGAGCGTCTCCATCGTGACCTACGACGAGGAGGAGCGCGGCGAGCCGCGCGTCACCAAGCCGCCGAGTGCGGCGGGCGACGGCGAGGGCTTCCTCATCATCGACGACCTGGTGGACACCGGCGCAACCGCGAAGCTGGTGCGCGCCCTGCTGCCCGCCAGCCACTTCGCCTGCATCTACGCCAAGCCCGCCGGCCGCGACCTGGTCGACAGCTACGTGACCGAGGTCAGCCAGGACACCTGGATCCTGTTCCCCTGGGACACCGAACCACAATTCTCGCCGCCGCTGGCGAAGCGCGGCGCAGGTTAGTTGTTCGGGCCTCACCCCTCGGCCAGCGCCTCGCGACTCGCCCGCACCCGCTCGACCCGCCTGCCCTCCATCTCGACCACCTCGAACAGCCAGCCGGCGAACACGATGCGGTCGCCGGCGCGCGGCACGCGTTGTAGCAGCGCCAGCACCAGGCCGGCCAGCGTGTGGTAGCTGCCCTGGGCCGGCAGGTCGGGCAGCATCAGCCGCGCCTTCACCTCGTCGACCGGCATCATGCCGTCGAGCAGCATCACCCCCGGCACCGCCGGAGCGTCGCCCTCGCCGTCCTCGTCCGGCTCGCCCACGATCGCCTGCAGCACGTCGGCCGCCGTCACCACGCCCTCGAAGCTGCCGTATTCGTCGAGCACCAGCGCCAGCCCCATGACGTCGACCCTGAGCCGCTGCAACGCGTCCAGCGCCGTCACCGTGTCCGGCATCACCATCGGCTGCCGCATCACCGAGGCGATCGACAACGGCCGACCGTCGATCACGCTGTCGAGCAGGTCCTTCACCTGCACCACGCCGATCACGTTGTCGACCGCGCCGTCGCACACCACGAAACGGCTGTGCGGCGAGTTCTTCAGCGTGTCGACGATCTCGTGCGGCGGGTCGGTGCGGTCGATCCAGTCGAGGTCGGTGCGCGGCGTCATGATGGCGCGCACCGGCTTGTCGGCCAGGCGCAGCACGCGCTCGATCATGTCGCGCTCCTCGGCCTCCAGCACGCCGGTCTGCTCGCCCTCCGCCAGCAGCGCCTTGAGTTCCTCCTCGGTCACGGTCTGCGGCTGGGTGCGGTCCGCCCCCAGCAGCCGCAGCACCACCGCCGACGAGCGCGACAGCACCCAGACGAACGGGCTGACCACCCGCTCCAGCACCGCGAGCGGCCGGGCCATCGCGGCCGCCACCCGCTCCGGGTCGCGCAGCGCGAACTGCTTGGGGACCAGTTCGCCCAGCACCAGCGTCAGGTAGGTGACGAGTGCCACCACGCCCAGCAGCGACAGGCTGGCGGCGAGCGGCCCCGGCACGCCGGCACGGACCAGCAGCGGCGTCACCAGGGCGGCGCCGCGGGCACCGCCGAACACGCCGGACAGCACCGCGACCAGGGTGACGCCGACCTGGACCGTGGGCAGGAAGCGCTGCGGGTCCTCGGCCATCACCCGCGCCAGGGCGGCGCCGGGGAAGCCCTTGCGCTCCAGCACGGTGAGCCGGGCGCGGTTGGAGGACACCACCGCGAGCTCGCTCAGCGCCAGCAGGGCGTTGACGCCGATCAGCGCCAGCACGACCACGATCTCGATCAGGATGTCCATGGCCCGCCCGTCCGGTTGCGCGTTGCGGAGCATAGCGGCTCGCCGCACGATGCCGAACCTGTCCGCGTCCACGAGGTTGCCATGCCGCGCCACTTGCCGAACGTCGCCGTGATCCTGGGCGTCGCCGGGCTGATCCCGTTCGTCGCCGGCGGCGTCGAGACGCTGGCCACCGCCGACAGCCTGCGGGCGCTGTTCTTCCTGCAGGCGCTGATCGCCTACGGCGCCACCATCCTGGCGTTCCTCGGCGGCGTGCACTGGGGTTTCGTGCTTGAGACGCCGGAGCCGGACGGCACCGTCGCCCGCCGGCGGGACGCCTCGCGGCTGGTCGGCGGCGTGCTGCCGTCGCTGATCGGCTGGGCGGCGCTGGTCGTCATGCTGCTGGGCATCCCGGCGGTGGCGCTGGCGATCCTGATCGCGGGCTTCGTGGCGCTGACCGCGGCCGAGGCGGCGCTGCGCCGGCGCGGGCTGGTGCCGCCCGGCTACATGTGGCTGCGCTGGGGGCTGAGCATCGTCGTGGTGCTGGTGCTGGCGACCGTGCTGACGTTGCGCCTGATCGGCGCGCGCATCAGCTTCTGAGCGAACCTGTCCGGAGTCCGACCGTGCCACAATCCGATCTGCTGCAACAGCTTCGCGCCGCTCGTGTGGTGCCAGTCGTACGCACCCGCAATGCAAGCCATGCCGCGACCGGCATCGGCTGGCTGCGCGAGGCGGGGCTGCGCATCTTCGAAGTCACCATGACGATCCCGGGGGCCCCCGACCTGATCCGTGAACTGGCGCGCGACGAGCGGCTGCTGGTCGGCGCCGGCACCGTCCCCGACGTCGCAACCGCCCAGGCGTGCCTGCGCGCCGGCGCCCGCTTCATCGTGGCTCCTTGGGTCGATCCGGCGCTCGCGGCCGCCTGCCGCGACGCGGGCGCCGTGCTGATGCTGGGCGCCATGACGCCGACCGAGGTGCGCGCGGCGGTTGCGGCAGGGGCCGACGTGGTGAAGGTGTTCCCCGCCGCCTCGGCCGGCGGCCCCGCGCACGTCAAGGCGCTGACGAGCGTGTTCCCCGATGTCGCGTTCTGCCCGACCGGCGGCGTCGATCCGGGCAATTTCGCGGCCTACCTGCAAGCGGGCGCCGCGTTCGTCGGCATGGGCGGCAACCTGGTGAACGAGGCGCGCATCGCCGGCGGCGACCGCGACGCGATCATGGCGGCGGCGAAGTCGGTGCTGGCGCCGGGTTAGCTGTTGCGGCGGGGCGCGCCCGATGATCCAACACGCCGTCGACATCGCACGGAGAGCACCGATGAACCACGAGACGCTGACCTACCAGGCCGACGGCCTCACCATGCGGAGCCAGTTGTTCTTCGAGCCGGCTTCGGCCCCGTGCGCCGGCGTGCTGGTGTTCCCCGAGGCGTTCGGCCTCAGCGAGCACGCGATCTCGCGCGCCCAGCGGCTCGCGACCATGGGCTACGTGGCGCTGGCCTGCGACCTGCACGGCGACGGCAAGCTGATCGACGAGCTGGAGCCGGCGCTCGCGGCGCTGAAGCCGCTGTTCGGCGATCCGTCGCGCACCCGCGCCCGCGCCACCGGCGGCCTGCGGGCGTTGACCGCGCGCGCCGAGGTCGACGCCTCGCGCGTCGCCGCGCTCGGCTTGTGCTTCGGCGGTTCCATGGGGCTGGAACTGGCGCGCTCGGGCGCAGCGCTGGCGGCCGTCACCGGGTTCCACAGCGGCCTCGCGCCGGCGGCGCCCAAGACCGACGCCCAGGCGATCAAGGCGCGCGTGCTGGTCTGCATCGGCGCCGACGACCCGATGATCCCGCCCGACCAGCGCGCCGCGTTCGAGAGCGAGATGCGCGATGCCGGCGTCGACTGGCAGATGCACCTGTATGGCAACACGGTGCATAGCTTCACCAACCAGGCCGCCGCCAAGCGCAACATGCCCGACGCCATCCGCTACAGCCCCGAGTCCGACGCCCGCTCCTGGGCCGCGATGGAGGAGCTGTTCGCGGAGACGCTGACCGCGCGCTGACGCGATGGCGGTGGCGCTGCGGGAGCTGGAGTGGGACGACATGGCGGCGGCGAGCGCGGTGTTGCGGGCCGCGTTCGACGACCGCCTGCCGTGGCTGGCCGGGCTGCACACGCCCGAGGAGGACCGCGCCTTCTTCCAAGGCCCTCTGTTCGACACTTGCCGGGTGTGCGGCGCGGTCGACGGCGGCCTGGTCGGAGTGATCGCCTTCCGCGAAGGCTGGGTCGATCAGCTCTACGTCCTGCCGCGGTGGCAACGGCAGGGCGTGGGTGCCGCCCTGCTCGGCCTCGCCAAGGCGGCTTGGCCACGGCTCTCGCTGTGGACGTTCCAGCGCAACGCGCCGGCGCGCCGGTTCTATGAACGCCACGGCTTCGCGGCGATCGAGGAAACCGACGGCCGCGGCAACGAGGAACGCGAGCCGGACGTGCTGTATCGCTGGGACAGTGCTACGGCTTAGGCCATGTCCCCGTATGTCACGCTCGCCGTCGCCATCCTGGCGGAAGTCACCGGCACGTCGGCCATGAAGGCCGCGAACGGGTTCAGCCGCCCGGTGCCGTCGGCGGTCGTGGTGCTCGCGTATTGCACATCGTCCTACTTGCTGTCGCTCACGGTGCGGTCGCTGCCGGTCGGCATCGTCTACGCCGTGTGGTCCGGAATTGGGATCGTCGTCGTCTCGGCGATCGGCTGGGTCTGGTATGGGCAGGAACTGGACCTGCCCGCGCTGGCTGGATTGTCGCTCATCGTGGCCGGCGTGCTCGTCATCAACCTGCTGTCCAGGACGGTGGCGAATTAGAACGGTTGCGAATTCGGGCAGGACCCGCGCCGATAGACGCACGGCTCCGACTCTGGCTTGTTGTTTTGGCGAGCATCTTCATCCGACAGGTGATCCCGCTTGGTCGGATGATGCTCTAGTCCGTCCGCTTCGACAGCGTCTCGCGCGCGGCACGGACGTCCGCCGCCGGAACGGCGCTGGCGGCGTTGCCCCAACTGTTGCGGATATAGGTCAGCACGTCGGCGACCTGCTGGTCCGAGAGCTGCCAGCCATAGCTCGGCATCGCCGGGCCGGTCACGGCGTGCGCGTCCTGGGCGCTCTGCGCCCCCTGCAGCACGACGCGGATCAGGCTGGCGGCACTGTCCTGCTGCACCACCGGCGCGCCGGCGAGCGTGGGGAACAGCCGCGCGACACCCTTGCCGCTCCGGTTGTGGCAGGCCGAGCATTGGTCCACGTAGATGGCGGCGCCCGCCTTCATGGCCGGCGTCCCGGTCGCCTCCGCTGTTGCCGGCCGGTTCCGCCCGGGCAAGTCCTTCAGGTAAGTGCCGATCGCGTGCAGGTCGGCGTCGGACAGCTCCCAAGAGGATTTCTCCACCTCCTCCGCCATCGGCCCGGAAGCGGCGGCGATGCCGTTGTGCCCGGATAGGAGATATTCGGCGATCTGGTCGACCGACCATCCGCCGATGCCTTCGCGCATGTCGCCGGTGATGTTGGGGGCATACCAGCCCTGCAGCGCGGCGCCCTGCAGGAAACGGCCGGTCTCGTCGCCGCCCGAGACGTTCTTGGGCGTATGGCACAGCCCGCAATGCTCGAGCCCGTTGACGATATAGGCGCCGCGGTTCCAGGCGGCCGACTTGCGCGGGTCGGGCCGCAGCTCGCCGGCCTTGAAGTTGATGGCGTTCCACGCCACCAAGCTTTCGCGCACGTCCATCGGAAACGGCAGCTGGTTGGTGACGACCCGGTTGGCCACCGCCGGCAGCGTCGCGAGATAGGCGCGGATCGCCAGCACGTCATCGCGGGTCAGGTGCGTGTAGTAGACATACGGGAACGCCGGATAGAGGTGCTCGCCGTTGCGGGCCACGCCCTCGCGCATGGCCCGGACGAACTCGTCGTCGGTCCAGGCACCGAGCCCGGTGGCCACGTCGGGCGTCAGGTTGGGCGAGCGCAGCTTGCCGAACGGGGTCTCGATCTCGCGGCCGCCGGCGAACGGCTTGCCGCCCTCTGCGGTGTGGCAGGCGATGCAGTCGCCCATGGCGGTGAGGTAGCGGCCGCGCTCGATGAGGCCGAAATCCTGCCGGTCGCCGGAGCGGGCGAGGCCGGGCAGCAAGAACGTCGCGAGCGCCATCGCGGCTGCCAAGCGGCTCATGCCGGCACCAGGGCGCCGGGATGCTTCAGGTAGTTCGTCTTGATCGCCTCGGCGCACCAGTAGGCGAGTGCTCCCACCGTCCCGGTCGGGTTGTAGCCGGCGTTCTGCGGGAACGCCGAGCCGCCCAGCACGAACAGGTTCGACACGTCCCAGTGCTGCAAGTAGCGGTTGACCACGCTGGTGTTGCGGTCCGTGCCCATGATGGCACCGCCGCAGACATGCGAGGTCTGGTATTTCGAGACGTCGTAGGTGCCGCGCATCGGGTTCTTCTGCATGGACGTGGCGCCCATGCGCTGCACGATCTCGCCCATGCGGTCGGTCAGGTATTGCGCCATGTGGCGCTCGTTGTCGTCGAAGTCGAAGGTGAGCCGCATCAGCGGTCGGCCGAAGCGGTCCTTGTAGGTCGGGTCGAGGTCGAGATGGTTGGCCTTGTAGCTGTAGCAGCAGCCGTGCTGGTTGAACAGGTAGGTGCCGAGGTACTTCTCGGCCGCGTTGCGCTTCCACTCGGCGCCCCAGCTCGGCCCGGGGATGAGGTCGAGCGTCTGCAGCGGGCGGCCGTTGGTCATGTTGGCGCCCATGTAGCCGCCGCCCACGAAATCGAGCTTGGAGTGGTCGAAGTTGTCGCCGTTGAAGTCGTCGATGCACATGCCGATCGCGCCGGACGAGATGAACGGGTTGAGGTTCTTGCCGGCGAACTCGGCGTTGACCGTGGACCAGGTCTGGTACGAGTAGTTGCGCCCGAGCGTCCCCTGCCCGGTCGCCGGGTCGTAGACCGCGCCGATGCCGGAGTGCAGCAGCAGCTGGACGTTGAAGGTCTGGAACGCGCAGAGCAGCACGATGTCGGCCGGCTGTTCCCACTCCTCGCCCTGCGCGTCGACGTAGCTGACGCCGGTCGCCCGCTTGCCGGTGTTGTCGGTGTTGACGTGCAGCACCTCGCACAGCGTCCGCGCCTCGAACTGCGGCGAGCGCACCAGGGCCGGCAGCACGCAGGTCTGCGGCGAGGACTTGCTGTAGTTGGCGCAGCCGAACCACTCGCAGAAGCCGCAGAACGTGCACGGCCCCATCTCGACGCCGTACGGATTGGTGTGCGCTTGCGACAAATTGCCCGAGGGCTGCGGGAACGGATGGTAGCCCATGTCGCCGGCGGCCTTCGCCCACAGCGTCGGCGCGTATGGCTGGAGTTGCGCCGGGGTCGGGTACTCGGTGGAGCGCGGCCCCTCGAACGGGTTGCCGCCCGGCCGCTTGCTGCCGCCGACATTGCCGGCGGTGCCCGAGGTGCCGCACACCTGCTCGAAGCGCGTGTAGTGCGGCTCCAACTCGGCGAAGGTGACACCCCAGTCCTGGATCGTCATGTGCTCGGGGATCTTGCCCGCGCCGTAGCGCTGCGTCAGGTGCGAGCGGAGCACGAAGTCGCTCTCCAGGAACCGCCAGGTCTCGGCGTTCCAATGCGTGCCGCCGCCGCCGACGCCGTTCGGCAGCATGAACGATCCCCAGGCGCGGATCGGCAAAGCCGTCTGGTTGGCGTTGTTGCGAAACGTCAGCGTGTCCTGTGCCGGTCGCAGGAACAGCTCGTGGCGCACGCGGTAGCGCAACTCGTCCTGCGCGTAGGTGGGCGGGAAGTCCGTCGCGGTGTCGCGCCACGGGCCGCGCTCGATCGCCACCACGCGCAGTCCGGCATCGGTCAGCTCCTTGGCCATGATCGAGCCGGTCCAACCGAGCCCCACGATCACCACGTCGGTCGCCGGCAGCTTGCGTGCCATCGTCAGAGGCCCTTGCCCGATTGTGGCGAGCGTTCCCATTCCGGCCGGCCGCCGATCCCGACCGGAGGCAGCGGGTAGCGCTCGTTGTGGCGCGTCACCCAATCGCTGTAGTCGTAGCGCGCGCCGGGGAAGCCGATCATGCGCCAGCCCGCCATGCCAATGTTGCCGCCATACACCGGATCGGTCAGGAATCCCTGCTTTACGTCGGTCAGCAGGGTGGTGAACAACATTTGCCCATTGGCACCATCCAGTCGCACGTGCCCTAGCTGCAGGCTGGTGAGCAACGCGTCCCGCGCCGTGGCCGGGATTTCGTGGAAGCCGCGGCCGGCGTTGGCTGCCCGGACATGCCGGTCGAGCGCGCCAAGCCCCTGGCGGTAGCGCTCGGCTGGCGTCAGCGGGCTCTGCGGACCCTGCTCCTTGGTGCCCTCCATGAACGGCGGCCGCATGTACAGCCCGGCGGAGCGGCCGTACGGCCCGGCCAACTGACGGTCGATGAACACGGCACAGCCGGCGTCCTTGCCGCCGGGCGTGGGATTCGCGGTGCCGGCCGGGTCGGGCGGGATCAGCCGATCCGCGATGGCTTCCACCAGCACGCCCTCCTCGGGCGTGAAGAACAGCCACGGGCCCGGCCGGGCAGGGATCGGGGGATCGGCGGCATTCGGAGCCCAGGGCAGGGCGCCGCTCACCTCGCGCGCCGCTGCGCGTGACGTCAGGGCGGCCGCGGCAGTGCCGGCCAGGAGCATACGACGGGACACCAGCCCAGCCGTGACGAAGCGCGGCCGACGTGACGTGGTGGACATCCGAAGGTCTCCCCTGCCGAGGCGATTGTTAGGATGCATCGCGACAAGGCGCAAACGCCTCTCACGACACAATAAGGCAGGATCACGCGGTTTCATGGACCAAGAGCCCGCGCTCACGCCATATTCAGGCCGCCTCGGTCAGTCGAACTCGGTCGGCAGCCCCGGATCGCGGTAATGGGCGAACATCCGCCTCAACTGGCCCGGCAGCACCCGGCTCAGCGAGAGCTCCACCGGCAGTGCCGCCTCGGCGAAGAACGCCACCTCGGACGTCTCCAGGCTGGCGCGCGCAGCGCCACCCACGATCTCGCAGATGTAGAACAGCTTGGCGGCGCTGAAGTAGCCCGGCACGTGGCCCTGCCGGCTGCGGTCCCAGACCCCGGCCACCTTTCGCGTCACGACCTCGAAGCCGCTCTCCTCGCGCACCTCCTTCACCACGTTCTCGGCCGGAGTGAGGTTCACGTCGGCCCAGCCGCCGGGCAGGGTCCAGCGCCCCGCGTCCTGCACCTCGCGCACCATGAGGAGTTCGCCTTGCGCGTTGAATGCCGCGCCACGGACGTCGATCTTGGGTGTGGCGTAGCCGGTCTCGCGCGCGAACAGGCCGGCGATGCGCTCGGCGGGGTCGCCGGTATGCGCCGCCGCGATCCGCGCCGCGAGGTCGCGCAGCATCTCGTAGCGCTCGACGTCGTACGGGTCGCGGGTGAAGGCGAGACCGGATTGCGCGACCGCCTGCAACTCGCGCAGCCATCCCAGCCAGGCCGGCTCGCCCGCCGGCGCGGTCACGCCGGCGGCAACGGCCGCGGCCGCCGCTGCTCGTCGATCGCCACGAACACGAACACGCCGGACGTCACCTTGGTGATGTCGTCGGAATGGCGCAGCCGCCGCCAGGCCTCGATCGCGATGCGCATCGACGTGCGCCCGACCGAGAGGATGCTGGCGTAGATGGTGATCTCGTCGCCGACCGAGACCGGGCTGATGAACGTCATGCCCTCGACCGCGACCGTGGCCGCCCGCCCGCGTGCCCGGCGCAGGGCAAGGTTGCCGCCGGCCAGGTCCATCTGCGCCATCAGCCAGCCGCCGAAGATGTCACCGTTGGCGTTGGTGTCGGCGGGCATGGCGATGGTGCGGATGGCGATCTCGCCCTGCGGCGTGGCGCCGGTCTCGATGTCCATGACGATCTGACTCATGACGGCTCCTCCAACCCGATGGCGCGCAACCGGGCCCCCTCCTCGTCCCACCCCGCGCGCGCGCGGACGTTGAGGAACAGGTGCACCTGGCGCTCCAGCAGGTCGGCCAGTTGCGTGCGCGCCCGCACGCCGATCTCACGGATGCGGGCACCGCCGGCGCCGATCAGGATCGGCTTGTGGTTGCCGCGCGCCACGAAAATCGTGGCCTCGATCCGTACCGAGCCGTCCGGGCGCTCCTTGAAGCTTTCGGTCTCGACCGTGGTGCCGTACGGCACTTCCTCATGGGTCTGCAGGAAGACCTGCTCGCGCACGATCTCGGCCGCCAGCAGCCGGTCGGGCAGGTCGGTGAGGTCGTCGGGCGGGAACAGGAACGCGCCTTCGGGCATCGCCGCCGCCACCGCGGCGAGGAACTCGGCCAAGCCATCGCCGGTCGCGGCGCTGACCATGTAGGTCTCCTCGAACGCGGCCAGCGCCGCAAGGTCCGCCACCAGCGGCAGGAGTCGCGCCGGCGCTACCTGGTCCACCTTGTTCAGCACCAGCCACACCCGCCCGCCGCGCGCCTTGAGGCTGGCGGCGATGTCGCGCACCTGCGGCCGCACGCCCGCCTTCGCGTCGACCAGGAACAGCACGAGGTCGGCGTCCTGCGCCCCGGTCCAGGCGGCGGCGACCATGGCGCGGTCGAGCTTGCGCTTCGGCTTGAAGATGCCGGGCGTGTCGACGAACAGGATTTGCGCTTCGTCCCGCATGACGATGCCGAGCACGCGGAACCGGGTGGTCTGCGCCTTGGGGCTCACGATCGACAGCTTGGCCCCGGCCATGCGGTTCAGCAGGGTCGACTTGCCGGCGTTGGGCGCGCCCACGATGGCGGCGTAGCCGCAGCGCGTGGTCATGCGACGAGCTTGCCCAGCAAGTGTTCCGCCGCCAGCCGCTCGGCCGTGCGCTTGCTGCCAGCGACGCCGATGCCTTGGCGCTCGCCGGCGGTGACGCTGACCGTGAACACCGGGTCGTGCGGTGGGCCCTCCTGCGACACGATCGCGTAGGTCGGAAGGTTCTGGCCACGGCCGAGCAGCCACTCCTGTAGCGCGGTCTTGGCGTCCTTTGGCGGCTCGGCCTGGGTCGCCATCACCGCCTCCCAAGCGCGGCGGACGAAGCGGCGCGGCGGGTCGAGCCCGGCGTCCAGGTACATCGCCCCGATCAGCGCCTCCATGGCATCGGCCAGCACGGTGGCGCGGTGGCGCACGCCGGCGCGGGACTCGCCCTCGGCCACCGACAGCAATGCCGCCAGGCCGAGCCGTTCGGCGATGCCGGCGATCACCGGCTGCGACACCAAATTGGCCAAGCGCGGACCGAGCCGGCCTTCCTGCTCGTGCGGGAAGCGCTCGGCCAGCCACTCCGCCATGAGCAGGCCCAGCACCCGGTCGCCCACGAACTCCAGCCGCTCGTTCGAACCGGCGCCCGTGCTGCGCGCGGTCCGGCCGGGCGCCAACTGCCGCCCGGTGATGGCCGAACGGTGGGTCAGCGCCTCGCTCAGCAACTCGGGGCGGGCGAAGCCATGACCGAGCAGCGCCTCGCAGGCCGCCGCGGCGCTCGCGACGGCGGCCACGCCACCGACGGAGCTGGTGGCGGCCGCGCTCAGGAGATGCCCGAGAACAGGCGGCCCCAGCGGATCTCCATCGGCCATTCCCAGAACTGCCACCATGGAGAGCTGGCGTCGATGCTGAAGAAGATGAACTCGGCCCGGCCGACCAGGTTCTCCAGCGGCACGTAGCCGACGGCGTTGGGCACCCGGCTGTCGAGGCTGTTGTCGCGGTTGTCGCCCATCGCGAACACGTAGCCCGGCGGCACGTGGAACTCCTCGGTGTTGTCGAGCGGCTGCTCGTCGCCCATCTTGAGGATCGGGTGTTGCCGGCCGCCCGGTAGCGTCTCGATGTATTCCTTTTCCTCGATCGGCGGCCCCTCGCCTTCCGCCAGATAGGTGCCGTCGGGCTTGCGCGGCAGTTCCTCGCCGTTGATGTAGAGTCGGCCTTGCTTCATTTGGACGGTGTCGCCCGGCAATCCGATCAGGCGCTTGATGTAGTTGGTCGAAGTGTCGCGCGGCAGCCTGAACACCGCCACGTCGCCGCGTTTCGGCAGCGAGCCGAGGATGCGGCCGTTGAACAGCGGCGGCGAGAGCGGCAGCGAATATCGCGAGTAGCCGTAGCTGTACTTCGATATGAACAGGTAGTCGCCGACCAGAAGCGTGGGGATCATCGAGCCGGACGGAATGTTGAACGGCTCGAACGCCACGGTGCGGATCACCAGCGCGATCAGGAGGGCGTAGACGATCGTCTTCACGTTGTCGGCAAGACCGCCGGTCTTGGGTTTCGCGAGCGTGATGGGAGCCATGCGACAGCGGTGCCGATCGAGCGGTTTGAGCGGCGGATGAAGCCTACCGACCCTGCCCTGTCAAGCGAACCGCCGATGGCGTCTGGGCGGACAGGATCACCTGGGCAAACGCGTAAGGGTGCTCGTCGGTCATCGTGAGGTCGAGCCGCCCCGTCATCCCCGCCGGCACC
>CAXTVL010000043.1:0-2653 GCA_964247515.1 uncultured Acetobacteraceae bacterium
ATATTGAGCCGGACAGCTGTGGGCTTGACCCGGCCATCCACGCGACGCCGGCGGCACCAGTCGCCGCAGGTGTCGTGCCCAATTTCGGTCAGCCTGAGGGGCAGCAACGCGTGGGTGCGCGGGTCAAGCCCGCGCAAGACGGCCGCTCTCGACTGTCCACTATGCTTTGGTCCGGGTCAGGTGGCGTCGGCCTGCCAGAACCCGTTCTGGCGCGCCGCGGCCTCCCCCTCCACCACGGGCCCCACAACCTCCCCCTGCCGCTGCCCGGACGCGAACACCGCCCGGCACGGCAGGTCGAGCGTCGGGTTTTCCTCGTGGGCGCCGGTCTGCCGCAGCAGGCCGCGTTCGGACTGGCCGTAGACCAGGCGGCCGATGCCCGCCCAATAGATCGCGCCGGCGCACATCGCGCACGGCTCGGCCGAGCTGTACAGCGTGCAGCGGCGTAGCATGGCGGAGCCGAACCGCACCGACGCCGCCGACGCAAGCAGACGCTCGGCGTGCGCCGTCATGTCCCGCTGGCCAGCCGCGAAGCCGTTGCCCTGCTCCAGCAGCACCGCGCCGTCCGGGCCGGCGAGCACGGCGCCGAAAGGATGACGGCCGGCTTCGCGCGAACGCCGCGCCACGGCGAACGCCGCGCGCAACAGGTGGATGTCCGAGGGCAACGCGCCTTCGGTCACGAACTGGGCATCCTCCTGTCCGCGCGGTGGGCCGTTGCTCATCGATGCGGCATCCGCCTGCTCCCACGCGCATGATTCCGAACGGCACGGCGCAAATGAGTATCACGTCCGCGCGAAAAGTCATGCCAGACTGGGCGCCGGTTCGGTCATACCGGGAGATGCCTCATGCTTCGTCGCCAGTTCACGCGGCTGGTCGCCTCCGCCGCCGCCCTGTCCGCGGCGCCGGCGATCGTGCGGCCGGCCGCCGCGGCGGCGCCGCGCAAGGTCGGGTTCATCTACCTGGGCCCGGTCGGTGATTTCGGCTGGACTTACCAGAACGACATCGCGCGCAAGGCGGCGGCCGAGCACTACGGCGACAAGATCGCGACCACCTTCGTCGAGAGCGTGCCCGAGGGGCCGGATGCCGAGAAGGTGCTGAGCGACCTCGCGAGCTCCGGCCACAAGCTCGTGTTCGCCACCTCGTTCGGCTACATGAACTACGCGCTGCGCGCCGCCAAGCGCCACCCCACCACGTTCTTTGAGCACGCCACCGGATACAAGCGGGCGCCCAACCTCGCCACTTACAACATCCGCTTCTACCAGGCGCGCTACGTGCAGGGCGTGGTCGCGGGTAAGCTCAGCCGCGCCGGGCTCGCCGGCTATGTCGGCTCGGTGCCGGTGCCGGAGGTGGTGCAGGGCATGAACGCCTTCATGCTCGGGATGCGCTCGGTCAACCCCGAGGCGCGGCTCAAGTTCGTCATGATCAACTCCTGGTACGATCCGCCGAAGGAGGGCGACGCGGCGAAGGCGCTGATCGACCAGGGCTGCGACATCATCACCCAGCACACCGACTCGCCGGCGCCGTTGCAGGCGGCGGCCGGCCGGGGCGTGAAGGGGTTCGGCCAGTCGACCGACATGCGCAAGTTCGCGCCCGGCACCGAGCTCACCGCCAGCACCGACCTGTGGGGGCCATACTACATCAAGCGTATCGGCGACGTGCTGGCCGGCACATGGAAGAGCGGCGACACCTGGGGCGGCTTCGCCAGCGGGATGCTCGCCATGTCGCCGTTCGAGAACATGCCGGACGACGTGGCGAGCCTTGCCAAGCGGACGGTGGCCGACATCACATCGGGCAAGAACCAGGTGTTCACCGGCCCGCTCGCCGACCAGTCTGGCGCCATCAAGGTCGCGTCCGGCGCCACCATGGACGACGGTGCCTTGAGCGGGATGCAGTGGCTGGTGCAGGGCATCGACGGGACGCTGACCTGACGTCCATGGCGCGGCCCGGCCCGCTGCTTGCGATGACCGGGATCACCAAGCGCTATCCCGGCTGCCTGGCCAACGACGCGGTCTCGCTCACCGTCGAACGCAACCAGATCCACGCCCTGCTGGGCGAGAACGGCGCCGGCAAGAGCACGCTGGTCAAGGTCATCTACGGCGTGGTGAAGCCCGACGCCGGCGAGATCGCCTGGGAGGGCCGCCCGGTCGCGATCCACGACCCCGGCCAGGCGCAGCGCCTGGGCATCGGCATGGTGTCGCAGCACTTCTCGCTGTTCGAGGCGCTGACCGTCACCGAGAACATCGCACTCGGCCTCGCCACGGCGCGGGAGCGACAGGGCCTGCGCGAACGCATCGTCCGCGTCTCCGCCGAATACGGCCTGCCGCTCGACCCTGACCAGGTGGTCCACGACCTCTCGGTGGGCGAACGCCAGCGCATCGAGATCGTGCGCTGCCTGCTGCAATCGCCCAAGCTGCTGATCATGGACGAACCGACCTCGGTGCTGACGCCGCAGGAGGCGGCCACACTGTTCGTGACCCTGCGCCGCCTCGCCGCCGAGGGCTGCTCGATCCTCTACATCAGCCACAAGCTCGAGGAGGTGCGCGCCCTGTGCTCGGCCGCCACCATCATGCGGCTGGGCCGTCGGGTGGGCCCTTGCGCCCCCGCGCCCCGCCCGGGGGGGGCAAAGGCGCAGCCCCAGCTCGGCGCCCCCTTGGGG